>CACZGA010000023.1 GCA_902780585.1 uncultured Erysipelotrichaceae bacterium
ATAGACCACCCAAGTGCATATTATACACTAAAAAAGACTAGTAAACTAGCCTTTTATATAAGTTCTTTTTCTTCTTTTTTAGTAGACTTTTCCTTTTTTGCTGGTTTTTCTTCTTCCTCATCTTCTTCATCTACTCTTTCATAACGAATAATCATTACAAATTCATATACTTGATAAATAAAGACAATCATAATTGGTAATAATACTAAGAATAAGAAACCTACTCTACTTTCAACAACATCTAGGATTGCTCCCAAACCTTTATAATTAGTAGCATACTTTCCAATTATCTTATTATCCGCAACAGTGACCTCATCTTCTCCTCTTTTAACAGTATATAAAGATGTAAAACCATCGTCTTCAACTTTAAGAATAGCATCACTACGAACAACATATGATTCATTATAAGCTGCATAATAGTAAATAACATCTCCTACTTTAAAATCATTACTATTACGAATTATTAATAAATCACCCTTTTTAGCAATTGAAATATTTCTTTCATCCATTAAACTTACACTATCTAATGTATAATCACCAAATTGTGTATATCCATACTTATTACGGCATAGAATAAACGCAGTAATTGTAATAACATAAATAATTATAATCACTTCAATTATAGACCAAACCAATCGTCCTACTTTTTTCATCGACTATCACCATCCTAATATTATCATACTTATAAAGGAAATTCAAACTTATTATGATAATTTTTTCTTAACGATAACATATTTAATGTCATCATCTATCAATTGATTTCCGTCATATAATTTAAAGACTATTTTATAAGTACCACTCGTTAAATTATTTTGAAGTTCAAACTCTAATGATTCTTCCCCACTACTCATTGTAAAACTAACTTCATTACCACTAACAGTTGTCATTGTATTTGTAAACAATTGATTAAATGGAATAGAATCATATTCAGTTGTATCAATAGAAGTTACTTTTCTCTTATAAACCTCAATCCTAAAATTAGGATTTGTAAGTTGAGATTCATATTTAATATCATATACATTAGTTCTTGTACCCGCAAGATTTAATCCAGTTTCACCAATAACTACTTTCATTAAATCATCACAATCAGCAGAAATAGAGTTATCAGAACTAACAACAGTTACATTAAATTCCTCAGTAACAGAATTCTCTTGATGTGAATTATGAAGACCATCATCAGATGCAAATAATATATATCTAATTGTATACTGCCCAGCCGGCAAATTCTTATTAGCAACTATCTTCATTGCTTTATTTAAGTTAGATACTTTATTAGCTAATTTAATTCGGAATACTCCATCTCCATCAGCAAAGTATTCTTGATTACCTATGAAGATACTAGTACCAATTAATAAACTAGAACTAACAGGTTCACCATCATTATCTAAGAATACAACATTAAGACCCATTTTACTAGACTCATAATTTGTATCAATAACAGACTGACGATTCTCTGTTTCATTATATTGAATCTCAGTTGAATAAGCAAATTCATCCGCAATATCATAATATAAATAAGAATCTGAATCAGTAATAGTTTGATTCAAAACAACGTTACTACTTTCATAAGTATTATAGAACATTAACTCTTCACGAATACCTAAAACACCTAATTTAGTTCTATCTTCATTATCTCTAAGTTCAAATAAAATTGAATTATCTAAATGTTCTCCTGTTACAGTTGTATCTTTAAAATCAAAGATAAATAAAAATTCCTCATCTGCAAAGTTACCATTCTCATCATAATATAATAAGTTTGCTACACTATCATCATAAGTATTATTTGTACTAGTACTATCCATTTTAATAAATTGATCCAACCGGTACGATACTTCATTATATTGATTCAACTGTTGGACGGAATCATTATAAACAGCTTGCGTAACTTTAAAGTAATAGTATTCTGGTCTAGAATCATTAGCACCAAAATCTAACATAGTAATCATAGTATTTAAAGGTAAAACATGATTAGTAGTAATAACATGATAATAATCATTATTACGTCCATAAACACTTGCAAAACTATCACTAGATAAAATCATAGAGAAATATGCTGTAAATTGACTTTGATTAGTAATATTAACTAATGTTGAAGAAGGCATCTCATACTTTCTATCATAAGTAATAGAAGCATCATAACTATCTCCATCATTATATCTTCTTGCTACTAAATTAATAGTAACCGTAATAAACTTAATCTCATCCTCAACTGCATTTCTAGGAACAGCAGCTTGCAGAGTTAACACAACAGTACCCAAATTAGCTTGCAAATCAATATTCTTTGTATGGTACAAATAGAACATTAGTGAAGGAGCAACCGGCCTACTATCTGTACGATAATCTCTATCACCAGTATAATCACCATTATCTTCACTTACCAATTTAGTAACTCCATAACCAGTCCATTCTTGAGTCTCAGCCTTCATAGATAAACCTAACACTCCATTAGCTTCCTCTTGTGTAGCACCAATTCTTGGCACTAAATTAGAATCCACTAAAGAAACATCTGGATTAAGTCCACTACTATCAAAACCAAGTACAGTAAAAGATGTATTACCACCAGCAAAATCAATCAATTGTAATTCATAAGTACCCAAAGAAGAATACTTAGAAGCTGTTAAAGTAAATTCATAATTAATAGCTTCAAATCCAATAACCCAACGGTAACCAGTTTCACCAATTGGGCTCGGATCAATATAGAAAGTCTCAATCGTACTAAATGTTTCTTCATCTAACTTATTTGAATAGAAACCATCTTTAGTAATATCATGATTAACATTACGTAAACCAATTACATAACTACCACCAAGTATTTCTTGAGAAGCATTACCACTATCTCCATAAGAAACACTAGGATCATATAATCCAAAACGATAAGTTCCATTATCAAATGACTGATACATTCCAAAGAATGTCATACCTGTTATTCTACCATACGCTGTAGCAGCCTGGTTAATAGAAACATTTAATATTTCTCCAGGTAACATATAAATACGATTATCTACATTCTTAGTAATAGTATGATTTTCATCATCAATATCAACTGTTGCTGGAACAAGACCATTATTTGAATCAACACCACTATATAATTCTTTTAACAAGTTAGCATTATGATGCAATAATAATGTTGTATCATTTTTAAGTACCATATAATCAATAATATTAAGAGAGTAATAAATGTCTGAATATTCATTAGTACGGTCTGTTGTACCAGAAAGTTCAATAACTGAAGAGTCAATTATTAAATTATTTGCTCTCTGAATAGAAATACTCTTATTAGGATGAGCCATTGTACCTAAGTTTTTAATATAAATATCAGAAGATCCAGATGAACTAGAAGCATTACCTGAACCGAAGATACTACCATTAATTATAAAATCATGTGAATGATTTTCATAACCTGTACCATCGATATTAACGCTAATTCCTTCAGTTACTGAAATAAAGGTCCAGTCATAAGTAGTACTTCCAGAGGCATTACTTTCACCTCCACCAAAGACTGTTCCACTAATAACAATATCATCTTCAGTAAGACCATTTATATTAACGGCACTTGTACCAATATTAGTTTCAGTAGTACCATATACAACAGCCATTTTAGGTCCACCATAAACATTACCATGAATTTTTCCACCAACAATATTAACTTTAGCAACAGAGCCACCAGTATCAGCTAAACCAGTAGAAGCAGCATTACCTGACCCAAATACACAACCACCATTAGGAGCTTCACTACTAGCTGTTCCAACTTCTGAATTTCCATCTATTGTAATAGTAGAGTTTCCATAAACAACAGCTGTACTACCATTACCACCAGCAAAAGCATTTCCTTGAATATGACTGCCAGTAATAAATACAGAAGTACTTCCTTCAACAACGCCTTCATTACCTCCACCATATATATTATTAGAAACGGTAGAAGAATTAATATCCAAAATTGTATTAGTGTTAACACCCGCAGCATTACCTCCACCATAAATATCCGTAGCTGTAGTATTTGTAATTGATACATTAGTAGAGCCAACAACTGCGTTATTACCTCCACCATATATTGTACCAATATTACCAGAAACTGTTGTAACATTTGCATTTGTAGTAACACCACCTAGATTATTACCACCATATACATTATCAATAGCCGGTGTAGTAGTAGTACTTCCAATTGTTACATTAGCTGTTGTAATATTTCCTGATTCATTAGAACCACCAAATACATCCCCAATATTACCAGCCAAAACCGTAACATTTGAAGTTGTAAGACCAGCTTCATTTCCACCACCGAAAACGCTAAGAACTGTACCACTATTTATTGTAACATTTGAGGTAGTAGACGGAGCATTATCTCCACCACCAAAGACAAGATCAACATTAGAAGTTGTAATATCAACATGAGTAACACCAGTTGAACCACCTTTGTTATTACCACCATATACAGCTGAAGCATTACTTCCAATAATATCAACATCACTAGATCTAACAGTTCCACTTATATTAGAACCACCAAATACAGAATTTGCTTCAGCATTATTTAAAATAACATGTGAGTCTGTAAGACCAGCTTTTTTTCCTCCACCGTATACATCATTAACCGCAATTCCTGTGATTTCAACATTAGAAGTAGTAGAATTTGCTTCATTTCCACCACCATATATATCTCCACTAATGTCCCCACCAGTTACATCAACATTAGTAACACTTGTTATACCAGCCAAGTTATTACCACCATATATATCTACTACACTACCTGAAGTAACCGTAACATTTGAAGTATTAACAGTACCAGATAAATTAGAACCACCATATAAATTACCTGTAATAGTAGAACCTTGTAAACGAATATCTGTAGTATTTTGTCCAGTGTTATTACCACCGCCATAGGCCTCACCTATAGTTCCACCATTTAAGTAAACAATATCTCCTGCATTAGGATATCCAGCAGCATCAAAGCCACCAAATACTTTACCAATAGAACCATTATCAACTGTAAGTGTGATATTTCCTTGAACATGTGGAGTATAAGAAGAACTACCTTGAGCCCCACCAAATACACTACCTCGAATAACACCATTATTAATTTTTACACTAGTATTACCATGTGCAGAACCATTAGCTGTAGAACTATTTACCGTACCATAAGCACTACCACCATAAACAGAACCATTTATGGTTGGGTGATTAGCAACATTATCACCAATAATTACATTAACATTAGCATCAACAAAGGTATTATTACCTCTACCACCACCATAAACATTACTAGTAATAGTTCCATCATGAACATTAATATTTACAGAACCAAAAACTTGACCTTGCTCATCAGAACCGCCATAAATATTACCAATTGTTCCATTATGTACATTAATATCAATTGTACTAGAAGATGAATAACTAGACTGACTAAAGCCCGCAGATTTAGAACCACCATAAATATTACCAATTGTTCCAGAATAAACATCAATTACAGTAGTTGCAGATGAACTACTTTGTGTTCCAGTAGAACCATAGTTACCACCACCATAAACGGCTGTATTAATAGTTCCACCATTGATTATTACGTGCGAATTATAAACAGTTCCCTTTTGGCTAGATGTTGTATCACCACCACCTGCACCAAATACACAACCAGATTCAACACCTTGAACAGTTCCTGTTCCACCACCTATAGTAACAGTACCACCTATATAAACTAAAGTTGACCCTTGAAGAATACCATCATTATTATCACCAGAATCATAACTATCAGAACCTCCTAAAACACTATAAGAAACAGTTCCACCAGTTACATTTATAATACGATTACCTTTAGTAGTAGAATGGCCTGCACCACCATAAATACTTCTAACAGTACCACCACTCATGCCAATATAAGTAGAATTAGTTGTTGTACTACCATTATATCCGTAGCCACCAACAACAATATTTATATTTCCACCTTCAATTTTAGCTCCAGTAATTGATTCAACACACTGACTAGATCTACCACCAATATACAAACCTGCAGTATTATCAGTATTTGGAGTACCATCAGAATTATATCCAAACGTTCCACTCTTAACTATATTAAATGAAGCAAATATAGAATCATTACCTGCAGTATTATGCCCACCAGCATAACCATCTAAACCAATTAAAAATTTTAGTTTACCATTATTTGAATTAATCCTATCATAATCACTTCCAAAAATAGTAGTTTCATTTAAAGTATAATTACTACTTCCACTCATAACACCACTATGATATGCATAGAAAATACCACTTTCAATAATAATCCTAAAAGTACCAGATACATTAGCATTATTTTTTCCACCAAAAACAGCTTCACCAGTTAAATAATTATTACCATCACTACTAGTAACATTTCTTCCAATTTTTAAGTTATGGGAATTAGCATAAATAACCTGACTAGTCTTACTATTTGCACCTAAAGTAGCATTATTTGATCCCGTCGTATTAGGACCATTTATTTTAATATTTTCAATAACTAAATCATCCTGAACTGAAAAATCATAATAAGTATCACCAAAAAGCCAACCACTCGTATATCGATATTCTATGACCCCAGAAGGTGAAGTACCATTTACGGACGTACCTGTAATAGTATATGGCCTATCAACTTCAAGATTTGATGTAGATAAAGCATTAGTACTTGTATATCTAAATATATTAGTATCCCTAGTAACCAAATAATAGTATTTAGATGCATCAACAACTTCACCATTATATTCTTCTATTATTGAAATAGAATTACCTCTACTATTAATAAAAGAATCCCCTGTTTGAATTAATTTATAAGCCGTTAAACAATCACTAACATTAGTACATAAAGCACCTGTATTTGTATAAAATTCATTAGTAGCCAACATCTCAGCTGTAGGGCTAAGAACTTCATAGAAAAATCCTGCTGTACTATCTCCTACAGAAAAATCAGATGTATAATGAGCAACTTGTACCGTATCCCAAAAAGTACCATTTGGATTCTGTACTAAATTCATATAATTTCTATCGTAATAATATACTGTAACTTCAGTATTAGTACCAGTAGGGTTAAAGTTAGGTACAAAAGAATAGTTACCGCTTACATATTCAGTTCCCCCAACTATACCACTAGAATTATACGTATATACATAACATGTATTACCTCTTGCACATCTTGTTCTTGTACCACTAATGTACGTATAAGTTGCCAAAGATTGATCATTCTGCTTATACCAACTACCACGAGGCATATATCCATCTTGATAAACATAAGATCTGGAATAGACCATAGTTGTATAGTTTTGTTTCCAATAAGCTTTTCCTTGAATATTTTCAGTAGTATAATAAGCTATTTCACTCAATTTATCCATAGACATAGACTTAAAATCTTCAATGTCACCATAAGAAGTAACAACATCAGCCTCAACCCAACTAGCATTTAAATGAACAACTATTTCACTACCTCCAACTACAGGTATATCCATATATCTAGTATAATTACTCTTTTTAAAGCCAATAGTAGAATTATCACAAACCCCAGTACTAGCATCAGTCTGATTACAAACCCAACCATTAAAACCATACTCAGTATTATTAACATAAGGTCTTTTTGAAAAAGGATTATCAATTAACTCAATACGAATATAATTATCCCCATTACTATTAGTTAATAAAGACCCCGAAGAATTTCTTTCTAAAGCATAATACTTATAATATACAAATTTATTAATAGCATTTTCCCCAGAAACAGGACTTAATGCTCCTGCAACCGAAGTATTATTAATATCAACACCATCATAAATAAGTTGTACTTTTACTAAATAAGAATCATCATAATATCCAGAATAACTTTGAGGTAAAGAAGTAGTTCTAACTTCTGTGTAGTTAAGTCCTTTAAAATAATTGTAATCCATATCAAAATCATTAATATAAAAAGTATTACCATCAGCTCCAGAAGCATGAGTAACAATACTAGTACTCGTACCAATAGCACTCTTAATAGAAAAACTAAATCCTTTAACTTCTATCGGTAAAATCTCACTTTCTACACTATCTTCTTTTTCTTCAAAGATACATAAATCAAAATAATTATCAGTAAAATCCCAATAATAAGGACTAGGCATATTCTCATTAAATAATCTAATAATAGAATCAACTGCTACTACATCTTCACCATGATAAAAACTATCATTACCATAATAATAGTAACTTGGATTATCAAGATGTCCTAAATCACTAGTACTATTTATTAGCGTAACACGATTAACAAAATTACTTACTTCAGGGATTTCTCCTCCAATTAAAGCCAAAGATTGATTAAGTAAATTACTAGTAATTTCTCCATCTAAATAAACATTATGAATCTTAGAATTTTTAGCATCCCCCATAAAAGCAAATATAGAATTATTCTCCGTAGTAACCTTAGAAAAATCTATATTAAAATTATGTAGAATAATATCCGTAAAACTAGAAAGAGTAACCCCTTCTTCAGTAACAGTTACTTCATTAGACCCAATAAAAGGTGATACTACAATAGTTTTATCACTGTCTTCTACTTCAATACGATAATTATCAATTATTAATCTTTCTATGGTAGCATCTTTAGTCTTAACAAATAAAGAATAATAATCTTTTCCATCCACAACAACAGGAGCATTAATTTTAAAATTACTTAAAGAATACCCAGCACCATCTAAATTACCAGTAAATATCTTTTCCTCATCTTCTAAAATAACACCCGTAGGCTTAATCGCATTCCCATTAAAATTAATATCATTTCCTAACTTATAATACAAACTACTATAAGCCTTAGAATTATCTCCCTCAATCAATTGCTGGAAATAAACATATTCTGAAGCATCTTGTATAATATAAGGATTTTCTTTACTACCATTTCCTAAAGCAAAACTAGTTGCTACTGTATAACCATCCCATCCATCAGGATCACTTAATGTAATTACAGCTGTAATAAAAGAATACAAACTATACGAAATTACAGCCAAAACAAAAAGAGCAGTAAAATAAAGAAAAACTGTTTTACGTACATTAATACTCTTTTCCACTGCTCTCACTTCCTAACTAATAACTTTCTATTTTAGCTAATCTTTCAATTTTATCTAAGTCAAATACATTCTTATTATCAAACTTATTAGATACTTTTTTCATAAAGTCAATCAAAGTCTTAACTTGCTTAATTGCATTCTTATCAGACTTTTGTATTTGACGGAACAAATTATCTTTATCAAACATAACTTTATATCTTAATATTTTATAAATACCATCAAACATCTCATCATCATTATAAAGAATCGCATAAGTTAATAATCTTAAAAATATATAGATAGGCATTTCAAATACCCTATTTCTAATTATTTCAGTTAAGCCAACTCTATTCAAATCATAATCATATATTTCTGTAAACTTAGGTTTAGAAATTTCATCAACTAATTGTTCTACATTACCATTCAATACTAAATGACATAATTTATAAACATATTGATATTTCTCTAACCATTTCTTATTCATCTTAGATTTTGAATTACCATTATTTTTACATTTTAAAATAGATACTACTAAATCAATTGTCTCTTTCTCAACCGCATCTCTTTTTTTCTTCTTTTCAGGTTCTTCTACCAAATAATTATCAAAATCAAGAACTTCTATTTCATTTTCAGTTTCCTTTTCATGAGATCTTTTTAATTTTTCCATTTCTTCAAGTGAAATAGTAACAGTCAAACCTGTAGAAGTATCTTCAGATACAGGTTTAGGGCTAGCAAATATAGTATCAGGTATCTTTATAGGTACCTTTTCATCTTTAACTATAAATTTCTTAATGATTTTATCAAAATTAATAAGAGCAAGTAAAATAAATACAATTAAGAAAATAGCTAAAGATTTTAAAATAAAACTAGGAGAAAGAATAAACTTTACTTTACCAATAATCTGATCTTGAGTAACAGCATCATCTACAGCATTATTAACATCACCCTTAGTAATATAAGTATTACCATTCTTATTAATTAATCGGTGAGTAATAAGATCTCCCTCTTTGCTTTTATAAGTAATAATATCATTGGTATAAACATCTTTAGTAATTCTAACAAAAATAACATCATCAACTTCAATAGTCCCTGACATACTACCACTAGCAACTACGAAATAAGTATAGCCAAAAACATTAACATAATCTTTTTTTAACACATCTGTAGCAATAAAGGTATAAACACATAGTAAAACTAATAATACCAAAAAGCCCGTCGCAACATACTTTAAGATATCTTTTACTTTCTTCACCCTTATCACCACCAATCTATTATATTCTCACTTTATATTATAGCATACAAAAAAAAACTGTAAAAGTTTTTTTCTATATATTATTAATAATTTTTATATATTTTATTCAGACATATCATCTTCAACAATATCACGCATCTTACAAATATTATCAATACGATGAATATTAGTATCACTACGCTCAATATTTTGAATTAAATTAATGAAAGAAACACTTTCTAAAGTAGAATCAATAGAATCACTATTAATCATATCAGAAGTAATATTTAACTTTAATAACTTGTATTTATCTGCTAAAACATCAGTAACATTATAATCAGTAAATACATTAATTTCTCTTAAAAAAGCATTATTTGGATTATATAAAAATCTAAATAAATCATCAACATTCTCTTCTAATGATTTATCCTCAAAATCTTCTGAAGAAAAAGACTTTTCTAAATAAGAGAATGATTTTAAAGAAGTCATAAATAAATCATATATACTAGCAGACTCACTAACACCTGCTAAATAATAAGACACTTCTAGTTCTTGTAATTCTTGATATAAAGTATCTAACTTACGAATATGTTCATTCATCTTTAAAATAGCTTGATTAGCTTTAGTCTCATTTTTCTTAGCTAAGAAACCAACACCATTAGCTTTTAAATATTCTTTAAGAATAGCCAATCTATTTTTCTCTTCTTTTTCTATTTCTTTTTTCTTAGCAAGATACTGATTCTTAGAAGTATCTTTATTTTTATATTTATCAACTAAATCTTTAACAATAAACTCATAACGATAATATTTTTTTAATTCATTTAAAGTAACAAATAATCCCATAATTGCTGAATTATAACGTTCTTTTTCAACATCATCTAAAGAAGCATATACCCCCGTATTAGCAAACATATCATAATTTTTAACTCTAGCAGGAGCCCCATCAATATAATCAGCAATTTTTTTCTTAGCATCTAAAAATATTTTTGTATTGTAATACTCATCCATTGCCATTTGACTACCTACTTCTAAACGAAGAGAAGTATAACGGGAAATTAAACTATCTTCATTAACCCCAGCTTCAGAAAATAATTGTCTCTTTTTAGAATCAACATAAATAGATAATTGTTTACTATACTCTTGAATAATATACATTAAATTCATTTTTAATTGTAACTTAATATCCGGACAACTAAAAAATATTTCTTCAAATACAGCATGCATATGATTAGTCTCAGAATTTTCAAAATAAGAACCCATATACTTTTCAGTAAATATAGTATACTTAAAATCTTCAACAGTTAAAGAAATACCTATCTCTTTAAAACAATCAATAAATCTTTGAATACAATTATTTAATTCTTCTAAAGAAGTATCTTCAGTAATAGAAGAAATAATATAATCCAATTTTAATTTAAAACTATCCGAAATATCAGAATTTAAAACAATGAAAGACAATAATTTACTAACTTCTGCCAACTTAGCATCATATTCACCAGTCTTATCTACAGGCATTAATAGAGAATATCTCCTCTTAATTTCACTCTTAACAGCCTTTAATAATTCTTGAAAGTAACCAAGTTGTTGATTAACATAAGAATTTCTGCTTTCAGAAGCTTCTCTATGAAACTTATCTTTCGTTCTTTTAGTCCCCTCTTCAGTTTCCAAAACAAAAGAATCAATATGATTATGATCAGCATCGATTATTTTAACAAAAGTTCCTCCGTCTAAACTACTCATTTTCTATCTCACCACCCTCAAGATCCACACTAGTATCAATAAGACTTGAATTCAAATAGTTTATATGTTCAACTACTTTTTGATACAAAACAAGTAAATCATCGTCTCCTAAATTTTGAATTTCATTTAAATCTTTTTCGTCCATATTACCACCCTATAGAATAAAAAGCCTTCCCAAAAGAAGGCTTTTAAAATACTTGTGTTATTTATTAAGCATGATCGTCAATGCTGAATTGTAAATTATATGTTAACGCACTACCTGAAGCATGGTCTTCACAGTCAACATCTTGTCCTTCAATCCACATATAAATTCTAATCTTAGTAACACCCTCATCAACAATAAATGCGTTTAAGTAATGATCATCAGGAATTCCTGCTTCTATACTACCTGTAGTAGTTATATCACCAAAGTAAGAAGAACTCTCACTTTTTAAAGGTATATTAGCAGAAGCTGGAATATCAGCTTTAACACCTTTATAAGCTAATTTAGTACCACCAGTTTTACCAACAGTAATTTCATATACGTTTAATGCATTAGCAACTCCTGAATCAGTATGAACATCATAATTTGGTTCCCAGAAAAATTTACTTTCTGCACCCTTTAATGCTTGAGCTGAAGCAGCAGAAGCACCATATGCCACACTACCTTCTCTAATGAATGCTACACGAGCAGAATTTTGAATACCTTTATCAGTTCCACTAGCAACAACACTAGAGTTAGAAGTTAAGTAAACAGTTTGAGTTTGAGAAGACTGGAAGAATAAATCGAAAGCTATAAAATCTCCTGCAGTACCATTAGTCTCAGTTGATTGCTCAGCTATCAAAATATTAGTACCAGTAGCTAAGTTAGCTTCAACTGTTCCACGGAACATCTTCATATATCCAGTAGAATTATCTACATCACCAATTGTTGAGATTGGTACAATCATATTTGTTCCACTTGGTAATTGGTTACGTACTCCTTGCCAAGTAGCTCCTGTAATATCAGCATTTGTAACAATAGATTTCCAATTAGTTGCATCTGTAGAGATTTGCAAACCTTGTGAAGTACTAACATTAACATCAATACTTTCTACTGTAACAGTTCTATTAGCAGTGAACCATGCATATGTTGCTGTTCCTAGTGTAGCTATTAACAACAATATCATAATTAACGCTAATAATATTTTTCTTCTTCTTTTCCTATTTTTCTTTGATTCGGTTCTTGTCATATTCCCCATACTCCTTATTTATTTTTTTTCATTTTTATATGTTCTTCCGTAAAGTCCATGTGAAGTTTAATTTCTCCACCTAAGAGATCATTTTTACACTCAGGGTCGTCTCCTTCAATCCATATTACAACTGTAAATCGATCTTTAGCCTTTGGTCTAAAGTTTGCTCTTTGTTCCAAAACTGCCACCGATTCCGAAGTAAATGCTTTGGTTCCTTCCTCTGCTCCACCAGTAACTTTACTTTTTTTGGCATAAATGGTACGTTCACCATTTCGAATAATCATAACTCGAATGGCTTCATCTACATTAAGTATCGTATCATCTATATCCATCTCATACCAATAATGAACTGTTTCATTACCAGCATTTATTACATAGAATGTATAAGCAATATAATTATTACCATTATGAGAGCCAACTGTTTCAGTATCAATATCTTCTGGAATCCAATTAACAGATATATTATCCATATAATCAATAGTTTCCGCACTCAACTTCCAAGCTCTACCAGAAGCCTTTCCGTTTTCTGATAAAAATACATTTTTACGATTTGCTAAGTTTTGGTCTAACGAAACCGTAAATCGTCCACCCTCATACACAATATATAAAACTAAATATATTATCGAAATCAGAATTAATAAAAGTAAAAAAGATATCTTAATAATCTTTTTATATAACTCTCTTTTATATATCTTCTGAGCTGTCAATTCAACTTCACTTTTCATTCAATCACCACTTGTTCTATATACTGTTCAATTATGCCACCTTTCCTACTATGTTCAATATCATTATAGCCACAAAAGAACATTAAATCAATACATAAATTAAAAAAAATTTTTATAAATTATATTCTCTTAAATTACCGGAATATATTTTCTTTAAACCATCTAAACTTAAAAAGTCTGTTGGTTTTATTAATTCAGGAAGATCATATTCCTTTTGAGAACCATCTAATACATACTTAACAAATTCTGCACAGTAAAAGTGTCTTTCTCTCTTTATATGCAAATGTAAAACACTCGCAAATAGCCCTAATACATTATAACGATACTTCCTACGATTTTCAGAAATATAATCAATAATAGATTTCATATTAGAAAATTGCTCTTCATCTACTTCTAAAGAATAAATAGCTGTTTTAGTCTTATGAAAACGTTTAAAAAATCCATATTGAACAGACTCCTTTACAAATCCACCTATAAAAGGTATATAAGGATATACACGTCCAAAACTATACATCGAATCCAAATTCTCACTTAAAGAAATTGATACATGAGAAAATTCTTCTCTTGTATACATCTTAATAAGTTTAGATAACAAAGTACCAGAATATGTTAACACTATATATATCTTGCGCATCTTTTTTACTCCCATTCTAAAAAAGTATAACATAGGAAAAATAAAGACACAACAAAAAAACTAACAAATGTTAGTTTATTTCAAAATGGTGCTTCCATCCGGACTTGAACCGGAACTCTATCGCTAGAAGCAGATTTTGAGTCTGCCGCGTCTACCAATTCCGCCATGGAAGCAAGACATAAAAAGATTATACCATAAGAGTTAAGAAAATCAACCCCATATTTATGCTAACACCTACAAATATAGTTATAGCCAGGAAGAGCTGCAGAATGATTGATTGGCAATTCATATTGACCAATTATAATTTCATCGCAATAAATTCTTCACAATCATCTAGATTAATAAAACAACATCTTCCATACTTATTTTAAGATACAATATTATCATCTCTCTAAACTGATAGTTATTATACCAAAAAACCATAATTTACAACAAAAAAATATGTTAACCTAAATAATTATATGTTAGAATAAAACTTGATTATATTTTTACACATTTTTCCCTTAACCCCTATGAAAGGAGACTTGTATAATGAAATTAACAAAAGAAACAATACAACAGCTAGGTGAAAGCGGCATTTATGACGCATTAGAGTATGAAAGAAAAAGTGTATTTTCAACCTACTCATACGCTATCTCAGAAAAAGATGTTAATAGCATGGCTTTGGAAATAATAAAACAAAAAATAGCCGGTTTTAATAATGATGTTGACAACTTTAATGAAAACTTCCAACAAAAACTAGAAAAAAGAATAAAAGCAAAAATAAAAATAGCATTATCAAATAAAAATGACCCAGATAAAGCATATGAAATAATTACCAAATATATTGAAGGTCGTTTTAATTCACCACAATCATATAGACAAGCCGAAAGATCATTTGACAGACTAAATTCTTTTTTTGAAAGAAACGAATATGAAACAAGTAGTTTACTATTTGAAATGCTTTTAAAAAATAATGATGTCTTTAGAGAAAACGTAAGATTCATCATCAATGAAAAAGCATCTCAAATATTAACTCAAATATTAACGCAAGAATTAAAAAATAGAAAATATACAATATGCGACAATAAAACCCTTAATCAAGCAATTAGAAAATATATAGGTGTTTATGAAGGAAATCTAGAAGCAGAATTAAATGCATTAGTACAAAGCAAGCCAGCAAGTAACATAAAAATAAAAATAAGAATTTCACCAACAGGCTACAATTCCGCAAAACAACAACCACAAAGTAAAGGAACCACTACAAATAATACTACGGTTAAACTTAATGACCCAAAAATAGCTAAAGGAAGAAGCCAACCAGTAGTAAAACCAACGTCACCGAAAAACACCACCCCTACTAATCCAACAAAAACAAGTGCACAGGACGCTTCAAAATCTTTCTATGATTCACAAGGAAAAGATGGTGAGAATCCTACAA
The DNA here is from genome assembly GCA_902780585.1 of uncultured Erysipelotrichaceae bacterium. Classification (GTDB taxonomy): domain Bacteria; phylum Bacillota_I; class Bacilli_A; order RF39; family UBA660; genus UBA3789. Next base: position 15,979 of record CACZGA010000023.1, read on the forward strand.
GACAATACCAAAGTCAAATTACTTACCCCGACACTACAGCTGAACCACAAAAGGTATTAATAAATACTCCCTTAGCAAATTCTTTTGCTTTCCAAGCCCAAAAGCAAAAAGATAAAGAAGAAAATAAAGTTCCAGATGAATCCAAAGGCACTCAAACACCTGAAGAAGTAATAAAGCCAGCAACAGATGCTATCA
>CACZGA010000024.1 GCA_902780585.1 uncultured Erysipelotrichaceae bacterium
TTTGTTCACTACACCGCTAAACAATGGAATACATCTATAGATAATGTTGATAAAAGTGTAATAAATCGTGTACCAGTATTATTAGGATATGATGACAGATATTTTCAAGATAAATATCAATTTATGCCTAAAAATGGTTATAATGAAATATTTGATAATATGTTAAACAATAAAAATATAACAATAGTACTAAATACAACTGCAAAAAGCTTAATTAAAGTAGACACCAATAAAGAAAAAGTTTACTACGATGGAAAAGAATTTAATGGTAAATTAATATATACAGGTGAAATTGATGAACTACTTAACTATAAGTATGGACCATTACCATATCGATCATTAACACTTAAATTTGAAGATAAAAAAGAAGATTATTATCAACCAACTTCAGTTGTTAATTACACCATAAGTGAAGATTACACAAGAATAACGGAGTTTAAATACTTATCTAATCAAAGATGTGATAAGAATACAACCATTTTAAAAGAATATCCTTTGACATATAATTATAAGAGTAAAAAACAAATACCATATTATGCAATTTTAAACGATGAAAACCAAAAATTATATGAAAAATATGCAAATGATATCAAAAAGATAGCTAATATTTATCTATGTGGACGTTTAGCAGAATACAAGTATTACAATATGGATGCAGTAGTTAGGAGGGCTCTAGATTTATATGAAACAATCAAATAAAAATAATAAAAACGAAAAAAAACCAGAAACTAAAAAAACAAGTAAAAAATTAAGTATTATTGTTCCTTGCTACAAAGTAGAAAAATACTTACCTAGATGTTTAGACACACTAGTAAATCAAACATTAGAAGATATAGAGGCAATCTGTATTAATGATGGTTCACCAGATAATTGTCTTAAAATATTAAAAGATTATCAAAAAAAATATGGTGATAAAATAGTTATAATTGACAAGAAAAATGAAGGTGTATGGAAAGGTAGACACGACGGAATTAAAATAGCAAAAGGTGAGTATATTGGCTTTGTTGATAGTGATGATTATGTTACTTTAGATTATGCTGAAAAACTATACAATGCCGCTAAAGAAAATGATGCTGATATGTCATGCTGTGGCTTTGACAGAATTGATTTATTAACTGATAAGGTGTACTCAACAGAAATGACAAAATTTAAACATAAAGAAATCAATATTAATAAACAACCAGGGTTGTTATTAGAAATAAATGGCGCACCATGGAATAAAATATACAAAGCTGAAATACTAAAAAAAGCTCATGATTTAGAAAATGTACCTAAAATATTAGATGACATGATGTTTATTCAATTAGCATACTTAAATGCAAAGAAAATAGTTTTTATTGATGATAGCTTATATAGATATATGGTAAGAAGTGATTCTATGTTGATGCCAACGCTTTTCTACATTTAGGGGTATCATTAATGTATCGCCTATATGCCACTAAAGATATTAATTTTAGAAAAGAACTAAAGAAAAACACAGAATTTTTAGATAAAGAGTTCCCACTTTGGCGAGATAACCCATATATAAAATATAAATTTGTTCGTCAAAATAACGGTAGTAACAAGAAGTTATGGATTGTAAGACAATTTTATCGTTTTCATATGTTTCCATTTTTCTTATTTTGCTATAGTACAATGATTAATAAATTCAAAGTAGATATCAAGTGGTAAAAAAGTACATTTTTTTACATAAATGAATAGTTTTGTTTAGGGAAAAATATTGAATTATATTATCGCAATGAGTATAATCATAATATAGTGTAGGTGTTGACATGAAAATGAACAAAATATTAATAATTACAATTATATTGATTGCCTTCCTTGGCGGAATATTTTTTGGATTAAGTATAAACAAAGTATCACAACAAGATACAAGTAAAAAAACTACTGTCAAAAAAGATACAACTAAATGCCAAGAAAAAACAGAAAATATTAGTGATATAATAAAAAAAGAAAATATTGTTTTTCTAGGAGATTCAATAACTGATTTTTATCCAATTGCTGATATTTTCAATGATTTACCAATTGTAAATAGTGGAAAATCCGGCTACAAAACAGATGATATTCTAAGTAGAATGGATAATATGGTATATAGATATAATCCAACAAAGGTTTTTCTTTTAATTGGAACTAATGATCTTAATGATACATCAGACGAATCAATTGAAAAAGTTAAAGAAAATATTACTAAGATTGTTCAGAACATTAAAGAACATCGTAAAAATGCAAAGATATATATCGAATCAATCTACCCAGTAAATAAGTCAGTTCGTGACTGGGTTGTAGATAAAAGGGAAAACGAAGTTATTAGAGAAGTAAATGAGTATCTAAAAAACTACTGTGAAGAAAATGATTGTACGTATATTGATATATATAATATATTGAAAGATCAAGATGGGAATTTTGATAAAAAATACACAACAGATGGCTTACATGTAAATGACTTAGGATATGCCAGAATAAGCCAGGAATTAGCAAAATATTTATACAACTTAAAATCATAGGACGCTAGTCCTTTTTCTTTTTGTACTAGTATTTTTCTCAATAAATGTTAAAATAAAAATAGATAATTCAATTATGGAGATGGTTCATTTGAAAAAATGTGTAATAATAATGAATCCAGAAAGTGGTAAAAAGAAAAAAATAAATACATTTGAAGCATTTTATGATATCTTTAGAAAATATGGTTATGATGCCGAAATAATTTTTACTAAAGGTAAAGGGGATGCCGAAAAAATAGTACAAGGCCTAAATGATGATATAGATTTAGTTGTAAGTGCAGGAGGAGATGGTACCTTAAATGAAATAGTTACCGGCAACATGCAACGCATTAAAAAACTAACCATTGCACTTCTCCCACTAGGAAGTACTAATGATGTTGGAAATATGTATGGTTTAGATAAAAATACCAACGAAAATTTAGAGACTATACTAAAAGGTAAAATAAAAAAAATAGATGTTTGCTATATAAATGATAAACCCTTCGTATATGTTGCGTGCTTAGGTGATTATATAAATATGGCCTATGCTACCCCTAGAGAACTAAAAGAAAAATATGGTAGAATGGCATATTTTATATATGGAGTAAAACAATTTCATACCAAAATAAATGCCTATGATATCAAATATAAAGTAGATGGTATTTCTTATGAAGGAACATACTCATTCATATTTATTTCAAACTCTTCAAGAATAGCTGGTCAACCAGATGTCTACTATGATGTAAAGTTAGATGACAACAAATTTGAAGTTGCTCTAGCAAATGTAAAGAATATAAGAGAATTGTCAAAACTACTAGTTTTAGCAAGTACTGTAGATGTTAAAACTATACCTAATATTACTTATTATCAAACAGATAATTTTGAAATAGAATTTACATCTCCTTTAGAATCCTCATGGTGTGTTGATGGAGAAGAGCTTTTACCTTATTCCCAAAAATATACCTTTACTGTAAAAAAGGAAATGAAAATGCTAGTCCCAAAAGAAAATACTAATAAATTATTTGCCGAATAGAAAGAGGAAACAATATGAAAGCATCTAAACTAATACTAAAATTATTATTATCAATTGTTTATATAGGAATAATGGTTATTTTAATGGTAGGATGTTATTATTTGTACAAAGAAAAACAAAAAATAACACCTTGGTCAGAAGCAGAAAATGTCGAAGAATATTCTTATTTAGATATATCTAAAATGTCAGAAAAATTTGCCTTTGACGAAGAAAATAATGTAGGTATACATTTCGCAATAGAAATAGAAAAAACAGGTGTATGGCATACATATTTAGTTGCTATTAACGAAAATGAATACGAAGATTATAAAGCTATAATTGATTATACCTATGGTAGAACAACTAAAGTACCTGACAAAAAAAGAGTATATGGGTACCCAGTAATTATAGATGAAGAAACGAAAGATCTAGCTATCAAAAATATAAATAGTTTTCTCCCAAAAGATAACCAAGTAGAAATAAACAAAGATAATTATGAAACATATTTAACTAATAGTTTTTTAGATACTACTAAAGAGAGAAAAAGTGAATTTAATATCTTACTATGTACTTGTATGGTATTAATATTAGTAGTAGCCTTATTACTAATAATGACTTTAATAGATAAACCAATAAAAAATAAATAGGAGGAAAAGTATGGAATTTCAAGAATTAACTGAAAAAGAATATATAGACTATTGGGAAAATCACCCTCTAAAAACATTTTTATCTGCTATAGAAATATCTAAATTAAGAAAAAAAAGCGGTTGGGAAACTTCCTATGTAGGTGTAAAAGACAATAAAAAAATAATTGCAGCTACCATGTTATTAAGTCATAAAAGGCACTTTAATCAATATGAATATTATTCACCAAGAGGCTTTTTAATGGATTTTCATGATGAAAAATTATTAGAGTTTTTTACTAAAGAATTAAAGACCTATATAAAAGACAGAAAAGGCTATGTATTAAGAATAGACCCATATGTTATTTATAAAGAAAGAGATATAGATGGAAATATAGTAGAGGGTGGAGTAGACAATAGTAAAATAGTAGATAAATTATTTGAACTTGGTTATAAAAAAGTACCTATCCCTAACATGGAACAAGTAGGGTGGATGTTCTCTCTAGACTTAGAAGGCAAAACCAAGGATGAAATTTTAAAAGAAATGCACTCAAGTACTAGAAACAAAATAAGAAAAGCTGAAAAATACGGAATAACTTTAAGAGAATTATCATATGACGAATTAGATAGTTTCCAAACTATTATGGATGAAACTTCTAAAAGAAAAGGTTTTTCAAATAGAAAAATAGAATATTATCAAGATATGTATAATCTATATCAAGAAAAAGTAAAATATTTAGTAGCTGAATTAGACTTAGTAGAATATATTAAAAAACTAGAAATAGAACTTGAAGAAAAAAATAATAAACTATCTAAATTAGATGATGCCAAAAATGAAAAAGAAAAGAATAATTTAACTACAGAGATAGATTCAATTAATAAAAGAATAGAAGAAGCAAAAGCAATAAATAAAGATAAGATTATATTAAGTTGCGCTATGTTTATATTAATAAATCCTGAAATCATTTTCTTAGCAGGTGGTAACTTAGAAGAATATATGAAATATGATGCTCAATATATCTTACAATGGGAAATGATTAAATATGGTATAGAAAATAATTTTAAAAAGCACAATTTCTATGGCATTCCAGCTGATATTAATACTCATCCTAAAGATTATGGTATATATGAATTTAAAAGAAGATTTAATGGTTATGTCGAAGAATTAATAGGAGAGTATGAATTACCAATTAATTGTTTCTATAATATATTTCAATTAATTCATAAAATAAAAGGAGATAAGTAAATGCATAAAACATATTATCCTAAAGGTGTGTGTTCTACTAAAATGGATTTTGATGTAGAAAATAATAAAATACATAACTTAAAAGTAGCAAACGGCTGTAATGGTAATTTAAAAGCAATTAGTGTTTTATTAGAAGGGCAAGATATACATGAAGTAAAAAACAAACTAAAAGGAATAAAATGTGGTTTTAGGGATACTTCTTGTCCAGATCAAATAGCTAAAGCCTTAGAAGAAATAGAGAAAGATAGCTAAATTCTATCTTTTTTTTGTTGATAAAACTTGCATTTCCAATTGATTTGTATTATTCTCATATTAAGGGCGTGAAATAATGGATAAAAAAGCAGTACTTAATAACAAGACTATTCAAAGTACTAAATTAAATTATTCTTTTTTGTCCCTTATTTTATTACTTTCTTTCCTAATTAATTAGAGGGGGTTTCTTAAGAGAACTACCCTCTTTTTTTGTAAAGTATTGCCCATAAAGAGAGGAGAGAGTATATGAATAGTCGTAAAATGGCATATGATATTGATGAAATGCCACCAATAAGAGAGTCAATCATCTTAGCGTTTCAACATTTATTTGCAATGTTTGGAGCAACAATTCTAGTTCCAATCCTTGTAAATGCCGCTGCTGGAAAAGAAGTATTAACTATCCCAGTAGCATTAGTAACTTCTGGAATTGGTACCTTAATTTACATTCTATGTACAAAAGGTAAATCACCAGTTTATTTAGGAAGTTCATTTGCCTTTATAGTGCCTGTAGCAGCAGCTTATACAAAAGCCGGAATAGCTGGTGCCATGACTGGTATTATGGCAGTTGGATTAATCTACATTATTGTAGCCATAATCATTAAATTTGCTGGAAAAGACTGGTTAGAAAAACTATTACCACCAGTTGTAATTGGGCCAATGATTATGATTATCGGTTTAGGACTTGCTCCATCAGCAATTAGCCAAATTGGTTTAGCAAGTGGAACAGACCTAGAATGGAAGGTAGTTGTAGTTGCCGCTGTATCATTCTTAACAACAGCAGTAGTTATGACCAAAGCCAAAGGATTCTTTAAAATAATTCCATTCTTAGTAGGAATCATCGTAGGTTATATTGTAGCAGTATGCTTAGGAATGATTGATTTCAAACCAGTAGCAGAAGCTAGTTGGTTCAGCCTACCAAAATTCAGAATAGTATTTAAAGATTACAAATTAAACTTTGCAGCTTTAATGACAATTGCTCCAATTGCTTTAGTTACAATGTGTGAACATATTGGAGATCATACTTCACTAAGTAATATCATTGGTAGAGATTTAATTAAAGAACCAGGCTTAGATAGAACGTTATTGGGTGATGGAATTGCGACATTTGTAGCTGGTGCCCTAGGAGGACCTGCTAATACTACTTATGGAGAAAATACTTCCGTAGTAGGATTAACAAAAGTAGCAAGTGTTAAAGTAATCGGTTTAGCAGCAATATTTGCTATTATAATTGGCTTCTTAGGTAAGTTCACTGCTATAGTAGCAACAATCCCTAATGCTGTATTAGGAGGAGTATCACTATTACTATATGGATTCATTGCTGTAAATGGTTTAAAAGTATTAATCAAAAATCAAGTAAACTTTGAAGAAGCAAAGAACGTTATAGTAGCAAGTTCTATGTTAGTATTAGGATTAGGTGGAGCCGCTGTATCAATTGTTAGTGGAGATTTATCATTAACAATCTCAGGTATGAGCTTAGCCGCAATAATTGGTATCTTATTAAATAGTTTATTACCTGCCGAAGAAAAACCTGTCGCAACTTTAGTAACAGAAGATGCTAGAACAGTAAGACAAGATATGAATAAATTAAAAAGAGATATCAAAGAAGAATTAACAGTAGAATTAAAAGATGACATTATAAATGCTATCAAAGAAGAAATGAATAAACCAAATAAAAAACGTAAATAATAGGAGGAAAAATGGAAGTAGTAGAATTAAATCATCCCTTAATTGAACACAAACTTGCAATTCTAAGAGATGAAAAAACAGGAACCAAAGAATTTAGAGAAATAATTGGTGAAATTGCTAGTTTACTTTGTTATGAAGCAATGAAGGATGTAAAACTAAAGAAAGTAGTAGTAAAAACACCATTAGAAAAATTAACCACTGGTAAATTAGATGAAGACAAATACGCCTTTGTCCCAATATTAAGAGCCGGCATGGGAATGTTAGATGGTGTAATCAAAGTAGTTCCTAACGCTAAAATAGGACATATTGGAATGTATCGTAATGAAAAAACATTTGAACCAGTAAATTACTTTTTTAAAGTTCCAAAAGGAATAGATAAAAGAGAAGTATTTTTACTAGATCCTATGCTCGCAACAGGCGGTAGTGCTTGTGATGCTATTGAACTACTAAAATCAAAAGGGGTAAAAAAGATTAACTTTCTTTGTATAATCGCTGCTCCAGAAGGCCTAAAACTAGTTACAGAAAAACATCCGGATGTTAAAATATTCTGTGCTCATATTGATAGAGAATTAAATGAAAACAAATATATTTGCCCAGGTCTAGGAGATGCTGGAGATAGAATATTTGGAACTAAATAAAGTCCTAATGGGCTTTATTTTTTTTGTAAAAAAAAGATATAATAATAATGAGGTGAGTATATGAAAAAAGTAATTATATTGATAATAACTATTGTATTAATAATAATAAGTATAACCTTCTACAATTATTACAAAATTAATCATGCAAAAAAAATAGTAGAGTTAACTACTACTGAAGTAGAAACATTTTCAAGTGTTAAACTAAAAGATTTAATAAGTACTATAAATGGAAAAATAGTAGACAATAAAAAAATAGATACCACCAAAATAGGTAAACAAGAAATTACTTTTCATTATATAACCGATAAAAATATAAAAGTACCATATACTATCGAAATAAACATAGTAGATAAAACTCCACCTCTTATTTACCAATCATCTAAATATTCAGTAACTGTAAATACCACCAAAAAAGAGTTAGAAGAAAGCTTATTCTGTGGTGATAATTATGATCCTAACCCTAAATGTACTATAGAAGGAGATTATGATTTAAACACTACAGGAGAATATAATGTAACTTTTAAAGGAGTAGATTCATCTAATAATATATCTACACATTCTTTTATCTTAAAAGTAAAAGAAAAAAGTAATAATAAAAATACTTCTAGTAACTCATCATATACAGATTATACTTCTTTTAATGATATAGTAAAAGAATATAAAAATAATAATACCAAAATAGGCATAGACATCTCTCATTGGCAAGGTAAAATAGACTACAAAATAGTAAAATCATCTGGTGTAGAATTTGTCTATATTAGAGTAGGTAGAGGAAATGGCATAGGGGAAGACTATGTATTAGATGATAAGTTTGAAGAATACATAAAAGGATTTAATAAAGTAAAAATACCAGTAGGAGTATATTTCTATTCTAATGCTAATAGTAAGGAAGACGCTATAAAAGAAGCTAAATGGGTCTTATCTAAAATAAAAAAATATCAAGTGGATTTAGAAATAGTATTTGACTGGGAAAACTGGGACTATTTCCAAGAATATGATTTAAGCTTCTTCTCTTTAACAGAAACAGCTAAAGCCTTTATAAATACCGTAGAAAAAGCTGGCTACAAAGGTATGCTTTATTCATCAAAATACTATTTAGAAAATATTTGGCTACCTCTAAAATCAAATATATGGTTAGCTCATTATACAAATCAAACTAATTATGAAGGCCAATACCAAGTTTGGCAAATATGTGATGATGGTAAAGTAGATGGTATCGCTGATAACCTAGTAGATATAAATATTATGTACAAATAATAAATTTACAAAGATAATTAATCAGGTATATAATAATTATAAGAAAAAAATATAGGAGATATCCATGAAAAAAGTAGTATTAAGAATTACTGGTATTGATGATTTAGATAGTGCTTTAAAATTAGAAAAAGCTATCTCAAAAAATAAAAATATCAAAAGTGCCTTAGCAGATTATAAAGATAAATCAATTACCATTAAATATAAAAATATATCTATAAAAGAAATAGAAGAGTTCATTGAACAAATGGGCTATAAATCACTTGGTGTAAAAATACTAGAAAAAGAGAAAAAAATGTCTCTTACACCATTAATAATTATAGGCATAATAATAGGTATTATTGTATACAACCTCATAGCAAATACTTTTTTATTACCTAAAACTAATTTCTTGTCTAAATCTAGTGAAAATATATTGTTATTAGTAATAACTATTATGCTAATTGTTTATAATATTAATAATCTCTGGGATGGTTTTAAAAAGATAATGCTTGGTAGATGTAATATAAATAGTTTAGTATTAATAACTACTATTATTACTCTAATATATGGTATAGAAACAATATACTTAAATAACATAACAACCTATCTAGAAGCTTTAATAGTAATTTTATTTTTTCAAAAAATAGGTGAATATATTGAACATAAAAGAAAGATTCAGACAAATGCTGAGATAAAACAAATTGCAACTACTAATATTCGAAAAGTAAATAAAATTGTAGATGATTACCACGTAGAAATAGAACTAGAAGATGTAGAAATAAATGATAAGATTATTGTTCTACCAGGCGATAGAATATCTATTGATGGAATAATGTCTGAAGGTACATCTCACTTCGATGAGGCTCCAATTACTGGTAGTAGTGTACCTATAGAAAAAAGAAAAAATAGTCATATTACATCAGGTAGTATAAACTGTGAAAATGAAATTACTTATATAGTAGAAAAGACAGTAAAAGACTCTTTTATAAACAGATTAAAAGAAAGCTTAGTAGAAGACTTAAAAAAGAAACAAAAAGGCTCTAAAAGAATAGAACGTTTTTGTAATTACTTTGTACCTATATTATTTATAGGAGTAATGATTATATTTATTTTAACTTGGCTACAAACAAATGATATGCATATAGCATTTACTAAGATAGTGACTACTATGCTTATTTTTACTTCAATAGGATATGTCTATATAACACCACTAGGTTTTTCTAAAATATCAAAAGAAGCAAGTAAAAAAGGCTTATTAATGAAATCAGTAACAACCTTAGAAAAAATAAGAAAAATAGACACTATAGTATTTGATAAAACAGGTACTCTAACAAATGGTTATTTAAGTATATCTAGAATTAATAATCATTGTGATGAATCAGAAAAAAGGCTATTAGAAATACTAGGTTCTATAGAAAAACATAGTAATCACCCTTTAGCAAAAGGAATTATAAAATACTTACGTAATGAAAAAATAAAACCAAATATAGACTTTATGACTGAAGATTTAATTGGTTATGGTGTAAAAGCTCAAGAAGGCAATAATGTTTATTATGCATGTAATGCTGAATTGTTAGAAAAATTAGATGTTATTAACTCTTATAAAGAAGAAGAAAGAAAAATGAAACAAGAAGGTAATTATGTTATCTATCTAGTTAAAAATAAAAAAGTAATTGCAACGTTTGGCTTAAAAGATACTATTAGAAAAGAATCTAAAAAAGTAATTAATCTATTAAAAGAAAAAGGTTTTAATATTTATCTTTTCTCAGGTGATAATGAAATAACCACATCTAAAATTTCTAAAGAATTAGAGATTAATAATGTTATAAGTGGGCTAAACTGTGAAGAAAAAAAGGCTTTTATTAATAACTTAAATAAAGAAGGAAAAAAAGTAATGGTAGTAGGTGATGGTACTAATGATGCGCTAGCCTTTGCTAATGCTTCTATTGGAGTAGCCTTAAAAAGTCCTAATGAATTGGCATTATTATCAGCAGATGTAGTTTTAACAACTAATAACTTATTTAAAATATTAGATATTATCTTATTAAGTAAAAATACCTTAAAACAAATAAAACAAAATATTTGTATATCATTATTATCATCTATTTTCTTTTTTGCTATGTCATTTGGCTTAATTGCTAATATTAAACCAACCCCATTATGGATGATTTTTGGTATGATGATGAACTTATTATTAATACTAGTAAATAGTAAAAAAGCAATTATTAAGGAAGTTGTCATCCCCAAGAGAAAGTGATATAATAAAGCACGGAAACAAATAGGAGGGTGATACCATGAAAAAAGTAGTTATAGGCATGAGTGGTGGAGTAGATAGTAGTGTTGCGGCTATTATGTTACAAAAACAAGGCTACGAAGTAATTGGTTTATTCATGCGAAATTGGGATTCTCTAGCTGATGGAGAATTAAATGGCCCAACAACTGATACCGGTATTTGTCCTCAAGAAGAAGACTATAATGATGCTAAAAAAGTATGTGATACTTTAGGTATACCCCTATATAGAAAAGACTTTGTAAAAGAATATTGGGATTATGTATTTACTTATTTCTTAGATGAATTAAAAAATGGTAGAACACCTAATCCAGATATTATGTGTAATAAATATATTAAGTTTGATATGTTTATTGAAGAAGCTAAAAAAATAGGAGCTGACTATATCGCGACCGGTCATTACGCTAGACTAAAAGATGGTAAACTGTTAAGAGGAGTAGATTCTAATAAAGATCAAACTTATTTCTTATCTCAAGTAACTAAAGAACAATTCAAAAATGTATTATTTCCCATAGGTGAATTAGAAAAACCTGAAGTTAGAAAGATAGCTGAAGAATATTCCCTAACAACAGCCCATAAAAAAGACTCTACAGGTATTTGCTTTATAGGTGAAAGAAACTTTAAAAACTTCTTAAAAAACTATTTACCTAATCAACCAGGAGATGTAATTAATATTGAAACAAATGAAGTAATTGGCAAACACATTGGTTTAATGAATTACACAATTGGTCAAAGAAGAGGATTAAATATTGGTGGTACTGAAGATAAAATGTTTGTTGTAGGCAAAGACTTAAAAAAGAATGTTTTATATATTTGTCTAGGTGAAGACAATGACTATTTAATTAGTACATCATGTTTAGTTGATAATATTAATTATTTAGGTACTGAAAAAATAGAAAAATGTACTGCTAAATTCCGTTATCGTCAAGAAGATGTACCAGTAGAATTAGAGTGGCAAGAAAATGGTGAAGTAATAGTAAAATATCCCCAAGGAGTAAAATCTGTTACTCCCGGACAAGCTTGTGTATTTTATAATGGAGAAGAATGCCTAGGTGGCGGTATTATCAAAGAAGTACGCAAGAATAATAAAAAATTATGGTATTTATAAAATAAGGAGTAAAAAATGGACCAAGAGAAAATTGGACAATTTATCAAAAAGATTCGTGAGGAAAACAATCTAACCCAAAAAGAATTAGCTGATAGATTAGGTGTAACTTTCCAAGCAGTATCAAAATGGGAAAATGGCAAAAATGCCCCTGATTTAGGAATCTTAAAACAGATAAGTGATGAATTCAATGTAAATATTGATGAAATATTATCAGGTAAAAGATCTTCTAAAAAAGATAGTATCCCTATACTCGCAATCATAATAACTATTGTATCAATTATGCTATTGGTAGTTTTCTGTGTGCTTAAAATTAATCAATCAGATTATGAATTTAAAACTATATCTTCTAAATGTAAAGATTTTAAAATAACAGGAAGTGCTGCCTATAATAAAGATAAAGCTACTATATATATTTCTAATGTTGAATTCTGTGGCAAAGAAGATAATGTTGTTTATAGAAAAATATCATGTAATTTATATGAAACGTATAATGATTCTAAAAGAGAAATAAGTAGTTGCTCCGAAGAAAAAAATATGAATTTAGAAGAATTTCTAAAGAAAGTAAATATAAAAGTAGATCATTTTTCTAGTAGTTGTAAAGATTTAACTGCTAATTCACTATCTTTAGAAATAGTTGCTTCATCAACTGATAATAAACAAGTAACTTACACAATACCAATAAAGTTAAACGATACCTGTCAATAATATCCTAATTCATATAAGTATTAGGATATATTTTTATACTCATGATATAATAAAGAAAGGATAAGGAGGAATAATTATGACTGAATATTGTTCATCACCATTTTTAGCAACATTTTTACCAGCAGCCAGAAAAACTATTATGATAATTCAAATAATGGTACCAATCGTGTTAATAGTTGCAGCAACTTTTAAATTCTTTAGTATGATGAAAGACCCTGAACAAAAAAATGGTACAAAGAAAATAATCAATACGTTTGTAGCGGCTGTCATAATTTATTTCATCCCTGTACTTGTTAATGTTGTAATGAACTTGTTAGGAAATAGAACCTCCATAAGTGCTTGTTGGAAAAATGCCGAAGATTTTGACCCTACTACAAATTATGTATATTATGATGAACAAGGGAGAAAAAGAATTTTTACCAACCCAAAGGATTATGAAAAAGGTAACCCCACCAGTCAAGGTGTTGGAGCTGGCGAAGCACACAGTGTTAGTGATAAAACAGATTATGCTAATAAAACTTTAAATGTAGTAAAAGTAGTAGATACAAACGTTAATAATTCAGGAAGAAAATATAGAGCCACTCAAGCTGCCTGCTATACAGGAAGACACGTTGTTTATGCCCAAAATAGAAACTATGGATCAATAGAAAACTCCAGTAGAGGAGGAAGAATATGTTGGGCTATATTAGAAACTGGACAAACTGTAAAATGCGTTGAAGTAGGTGCCGAAGGAGGACACATGGATGGATTAGCTTATGACAATGATCGAGGCTATGTGTTAAAAACTTCTACTAAAAATCGCTTAATGTTATATGACAATACTACCATGGAATTTAAAGGATACTCAGAAATTGATAGTATTCACGTAGGAATAACATACGTTCCTTCCATTCATATGTTAGTAGGATACTCAGGTGGGGCTCTTATATTTTATAAATATGACGCATCTAGTAATAAATATAGAAGACAAGGAGCCGTTCATCTAAAGAATTTTGTAGGGCAGAATATTCAAGGCCTAGGAACAGATGGAACTAATATTTTTATTGCCGATTCTAATCCATATACAAGTTATAGGCGTCTATATACTTACTCCCTAAAAGGAGCAAAACTAGAAACACTTTCATTTGGAAGAGGATTTGGGGCATTGTCAGATGAAGTAGAGGCTGCCTTTGCCGATAATAGAGGAATACTATATCTAGCCTGCCCTATGGGAATAGGTAAAGTTAATAATTATGTAGCCAATAAGATAGGATTACAATCTTAATAATAAAAATAAGAAAAAAATGATATAATAAAAAAAGGAGGGATTAAGATGTCTCAATATTGTTCATCACCAGCTTTAGCAACTAGTCTTATAGCTGTAAAAAATATCATGTTTTTAATTTCTATTGCTGCACCAATTGCTTTAATAATAGCAGGAACACTTAGATTTTTTAATCTAATGAAAAACCCCGATGAAAAGAATGGAATGAAAAAAACAATCAATGCCTTTGTAGCGGCAGTTATCGTTTTCTTTGTTCCTATGCTTGTTAATGTAGTATTAGGATTAGTAGGAACTAATACTTCAATTAGTGCCTGTTGGAAAAATGTTAAAGAACCTAAAGAAACAACAGAATATGTTAGCATTTCAAGTGACAATATAAAAAAGACAATTACTTCACCAGATGAGTATGAAAAAGGTAATAAAAGTACTACAGAACAAGGAGGAGAGCAATGAAGAAACCATTAGTATTATGTATTTTAGATGGCTGTGGAGCAAGAGAAGAAACAGATGGTAATGCTTTTAAAAATGCCAATACACCAACTCTTGATATGTTAATGGAAAAATATCCTCATTCTATATTGCAAGCCAGTGGTAAAGCGGTTGGACTGCCAGTTGGTCAAATGGGAACCAGTGAAGTTGGGCATATGAATATTGGTTCAGGTAGAGTTGCTATCCAACCACTAGAAAATATCTCTGCTTCTATTGAATCAAAAGAATTTTTTAATAAAAAAGAATTATTAGATGTTCTAGAACATGTTAAAACTAACAATTCAGCTTTACATATTTTTGGATTATTATCAGATGGTGGTGTACATTCACACATTAATCATGCTCTAGCTTTACTAGAATTGTGTAAAAATAATCAAGTAGAAAATGTCTATTTTGATATTTGCTTAGATGGAAGAGATACCTATGAAAAAAGTGCTTTAACTTATCTAGATCAATTAAGTAATAAAATTAAAGAACTAGGAATAGGTAAAATAAATACCATTTCTGGTAGATATTATGGCATGGATAGAGATAATAATTATGATAGAGTAAAACTTGCATATGATGCTATTGTGTATAATGAAGGGCCTAAGTATAATTCTTATCAAGAATTAGTAGAGACAAACTACCAAAATGGTAAATTTGATGAATTTGTAATACCAGGTATTATTTCTGGAATTCCACTTCAAGATAATGATGCTATTGTTACATTTAATTTTAGAAAAGACCGTTTACGTGAAATGTTTACATTATTATCAAACCCAACAGCTTATGAAAAAGAAGCTAATGAAAAGAATCTAACTGTTAAACACTTTAATAATCTAAAAGCCTTAACAATGTATCCTGTAACAGAAACAGTTACTTGTCCTCATGTATTTAATGATTTAGATTTAAAAAATATATTAGTAGACTATCTAC
The DNA here is from genome assembly GCA_902780585.1 of uncultured Erysipelotrichaceae bacterium. Classification (GTDB taxonomy): domain Bacteria; phylum Bacillota_I; class Bacilli_A; order RF39; family UBA660; genus UBA3789. The sequence goes on from CACZGA010000024.1 coordinate 15,948, forward strand.
ATGAAAAAGGCTATAGTCAGTTAAGAATAGCTGAAACAGAAAAATATCCTCATGTTACATTTTTCTTTGATGGAGGTAAAGAAGTAGAATATCCAGATATGAAGAAAATATTAATACCATCTCCTAAAGTTGCTACTTATGATTTAAAACCAGAGATGAGTGTTTATGAAGTAACAGATAATTTTCTAAAAGAAGTTGCAAACTTCGATGTTACGATCATGAACTTAGCAAATGGAGATATGGTAGGGCATACTGGAGTTTATGAAGCTGCTGTTCAAGCCGTAGAAGACATGGATAAATGCCTATCTAAAATCTACCAAAAAGTAGTAGAAGAACTACAAGGAATTTTAATAATAATTGCTGATCATGGAAACTGTGATATGATGTGGGATGAAAATCATAATCCCGTAACATCACATACAACTAATCCAGTCCCATGTATTATAACAAAAGAAAATATAGAAATAAGAGACGGAATATTAGCTGATGTTGCCCCAACCATGCTAGAACTAATGAATATAGATATTCCTCAGGAAATGACTGGACAATCATTAATAAAGGGAGAATAATAATGAAAAAAAGATTATTAGGTATTTCACTATTAACAATTTCTTGTTTATATTTCTTACTTGCTGCTGTTATCATATTAATTACACTAATTACGGGGACTCCTGTTATTTATGGAATAGGAATTAGTATTATCATCTTAATTATTCAATTCTTTATATCCCCATATATAACAGATTTATCTATGAAATGGTTCTATAAAGCTGATTTCGATAGAGATGTTCCTTTATATTTAGAAGAATTTATTAAAGAAGTATGTACTAATAATTCTATGAATTATCCACGTATGGGATACATTGATGATGGAGCACCAAATGCCTTTACTTATGGACATACAAAAAATGATGCTCGTATTATTCTTACTAGAGGTATCTTTGAATTATTAACTGAAGAAGAAGTTAAAGCCGTAGTAGGCCACGAATTAGGCCATGCATCTCACTATGATATGCTATTTATGACAGTTGCCCAATTAGTACCTCTAGTATTGTATGCTATCTATGACATATTTAAAGACTCGGGTAATGATGATGATAATTCTAAGACCCAATTAATTGCTTTTATCGCTTATATTTTCTATGTTATTAGTAACTATATTGTTTTAGCACTATCAAGGACAAGAGAGTATTATGCCGATAGCTTTTCTATAGATGAAACTAAAAATCCAAATGCTTTAGCTAGTGCTTTAGTAAAAATAGGCTATGGTCTTTCAACTGCCCAAACTAATGCTAAACATTCGGCAGCTAAATCTAATGCCTTAGGAATATTTGATTCAAAAACTTCTAAGTCACTAGTAATCAGTAGTATGGAAAATAATCAAATATCTAAAGATCACATCAAGCAAGCCATGAAATGGGAACAATGGAATATATGGGCTAAATGGTATGAATTAAATTCAACTCATCCATTAATATCTAAACGTTTACTTGCTATCTCAGATAGATCAAAAGAATTCAA
>CACZGA010000025.1 GCA_902780585.1 uncultured Erysipelotrichaceae bacterium
AAATGGTGAAGAAGTAGAATCTGCTACATTCACTGGAACTGGCGATGAATGGACACATAAATTTACAAACAAACCAAAATATGCAAATGGAAAAGAAATTGTATATACAGTAACAGAAGATCCAGTAGAAGGATATACAACTGAAGCAAACGGATTAACCGTAACAAATACCCATACAATCTTAAAAACAAACATTTGTGTTAAGAAAGAATGGGATGATAATAATGACCAAGATGGTTATAGACCAGAATCTATCTTCGTTAACTTATATGCAAATGATGAATTTGTAACACAACAAGAAATAACTCCAGATGATAATAACAACTGGGAATATACATTTGAAGATTTAGACCAATATGCAAATGGTTCTGAAATAACTTATACAATTACTGAAAAAGAAGTAACAGAATATACTACTGAAATTACAGGAAATATGACAGATGGTTATACAATAACTAACTCTCATAAAACTGAGACAACAGAAGTATCAGTAGAAAAAGTATGGGATGATAATGATAATCAAGATGGATATCGTCCAAATACAATTAAAGTTATCTTACTAGGTAATGGTGAGAAAGCTGGAGAAGTAACCTTATCTTCTGCTAACAACTGGAAATTTACATTCGAAAATCTACCAAAGAAAGATAAAGGAAATATAATTAACTACACAATACAAGAATTAAATGTAGATAAATACACATCAAATATAACTGGTAATATGACAGATGGTTATACAATAACTAATACTCATACTCCAGAAAAGAGAGATGTAACAGTAACTAAGAACTGGGATAACAGAAATGATAAATACAACTTCGGTTTACCAGCATCAATCAAAGTACATCTATTCGCAAATAATACTGAAATAGCAAGTCAAGAAATAACTGCTAAAGATGGATGGGCTTATACATTTACTAACTTAGATAAGTTCGCAAATGGTACGGAGATTACTTATACAGTAACAGAAGACACAATTAGAGATTATGATACAAAAATTACTGACTTAGTAATCAACAATACATATAATCCTGAAACTAAAGATTTAGAAGGAACCAAAACATGGGATGACAAACTAGATCAAGATGGATTAAGACCAGCAAGCATTAATATCAGATTAATTGGTACTGTTGATGGAGATGTAAAAGTTATAGAACCATTAACAGTAGAAGGTGGAAATGATGTTGAAACTTGGAACTACAAATTCACCGGAGTACCAATTTACTATCATGGTCAAGAAATAATCTATACTGTAGAAGAAGAAACAGTAGATGGATATACTACAATACCAACAGAATTAAATATAACAAACACTTATGTTCCAGAAACTGTAAGTTATACAGTAACAAAGGATTGGAATGATGAAAACGATAACGATGGTGCAAGACCAACATCAATTACAGTACACTTATTTGCTAATAACACTGAAATAGATTCTGTAGAAATTTCAGCAGAAAATAATTGGACATATTCATTCCAAAATTTACCTAAATTCGAAAATCATGGAGAACCAATCGAATATAGAGTAGAGGAAGATCCTGTAGAAGATTATGAAGAACCAGAAATTATACCAGTATCAGAATACGAATCAATAATTGTAAATACTCATAATAAAACTACAATATCAATTCATATTGTTAAAAACTGGAACGATAATAATGATGAATATGGTCTAAGACCAGAAAGCATCACAGTAGATATCTATAAGAATAATGAATTATATGAAAGTGTTGAACTATCTGCAGAAACAAACTGGGAATATACAATTGATGGATTAGATAAATATCTAAATGGTGAAGAAATCACCTATAGCATCAAAGAAAGACCAGTAGATCAATATACTGTATCTTATGATAATTACAATATTACAAATAAAGTAATAGAACCAGAAAAAGAAATTGAAATTATCCCACCAGATACAGGAATTAAAGCAGAACCAAATAACAATTACTTATATTACATAATTGCAATAATATCTACATTAAGTTTTGGATTCTATAAAGTATTTGAATAAGATTAAGACTATTGTAATAATAGTCTTTTTCATTGATAAAAAAAGAAAAATATGATATAATTAGCCATATTGAGGGGATAGTATGAAAAAGAAGAAAATACTTATTCCAATCTTATTAACCATAATAATTGGCTTAATATCACTAATATATATAGCACCCAAAAAAGAAAAAGCACCAGAATTAAAACCAATTATCCTAGAGCAACCAATAGAGAAAGAAAAGAATGGAATTAATATTGAAAAACTACAAACTGATTATCATAATGAAAATATAATAGGCTATATCATCATACCTAATGTGGTAAATTACCCAATACTACAGACAGATAATAATGAATATTACTTAAATCATGATATAGAAAAAAATCAAAATATAAAAGGCTCAATCTTTATGGATTATAGAGTCACATACAACGATAATAAAATATTAATATATGGTCATAGTGGTAAAGAGCAAGATTTACCATTTCTCCAATTAAATAATTATGATGACGAATCATTCTTTAAAGATAATAGTACTATATATTTATATTCCAAAGATAAAGTATATACCTACGAAATATTTTCAAGTTATGTAGAAACAAAAGACTTAGACTATGTAAATATTAAGAGTTTTAATGGGCTAACTTGGCTAGAACATCTAGAAAAGTTAAAAGATAAAAGCAATTTTAAGAAAGATATAACCTTAACTAATGATACAAAAATACTAATATTACAAACTTGTAGTATGAATCAAAGTATTTATAGTGAAGGTGGTAAATACAAATTAATAATTGCAAAATTAATTAACACTGAAGACAACTTATATGAATAAAACAAGATTATAATTCTTGTTTTTTTGTTATAATAAAAATGGTGATAATATGAAATACTTAATAATAGAAGAAAATATGCTAGAAAGATATACAAAAGAAGGAAATATAGAGTCTAATAATACTCAATATGTAATAGAAGGCGTACAAGATGAAAAAGAAATAGAAAATATAATAAAAAAATATTCAAAAGAAGAATATCTTGTATATGTATTTGTCCAACACCATAAAATACTAAGAGCAGTAATAAAACAAATAATTGAAACAGGTCATACTATGATCATACTAGATAAGAAAATAAATATCAGTAACAATTCAATAGATTTAATAAAAGTAAATGAAGATTACTATCTAGATATAATAACACTAGAGAAAAAAGAAAACCAAGAATTATTAATAGAAATAGATGGCGCAACAATAAGTAATAATATTACAAAATTAACTATTACAAAGGAAGAAAACAAATTAAAAGCCATAACCGAAGAAAGAATAAAAAATAATACCATGGGCTTAATTGCTGGAATAGTCTATGCCTTTTATAAAGGAAAAAAAGTTATTAATACTTATTCCGCAACATCAATCTCAATTAAAAGTAATCAAAATATAGAAATTAAGGGTGACCAAGAAAAAATTACAAATAATATATTTAATATTAGTCTTATCAAAAATGCTATTAATGTAAAATATAATGATCAAATGTTAATCACAATAATCACAGAACTATATAGTTAAAATATGGTATAATATAAACAGGAGATGATTTTATGAAAAAAGGATTATTAAAAAGCATTCTTATAACAATCATATACGCAGGAGTAATATATTATTTAACTTACCCACCAATAAATTTAACTGCTTGGGGTTTTTGGTTTTATATAACAGGTGTTTTAATAGTATTTACCATATCATATTCAATACTTACAATGAGGTTTAGTTTAGAAGAACTATTTAATAGAAGGCCTATAACCTCACTAAAAGCCTATAAAATATTTTTAGTGATACCAGTAATGTTTATAGTAATATTTATAGTAAATATAATACTATCACCATTATTTCAAGCTAAAGCCTACTACAACAGAATCCAAGTAGACACCGATGGAATATTTGAAGAAGAAATAAAAGAAGTAGACTTTAATAAATTACCATTATTAGATAGAGATTCAACTCTAAAAATAGGGGATAGAACAATGGGGCAAATGAGTGAATTAGTATCTCAATTTGATGTTTCAAGTCAATATACCCAAATAAATTATAATGATGAAATCATACGTGTAACACCTCTTGAATATAATGGCTTTATAAAATGGATAACAAACCGTAAAACAGGTATTAAAGGCTATATAACAGTAAATTCAACTACGGGAAGTGCCAAACTAATCAAATTAAAAAAAGGCTTAAAATATGCTCCATCAGCTTATTTTAATGAGAACTTATATCGTAAAATACAATTATCATATCCAACAAAAAATATTGAAAGTATTAATTTTGAAATAGATAATGAAGGAAATCCATACTGGATTGCAAGTGTCGTTAAATATGCTGGAGTAGGTCTAAGAAGAGAAGTAACTGGTGTAATTATATTTAACCCAATAAACGGTAAAAGTAAATATTATAAAGTAAAAGATATTCCAACATGGGTAGATCATGTCTATGAAGCGGATTTACTATTAGAAGAAGTATCAGATTGGGGGCAATATAGTAAAGGATTTATTAACTCAATAGTTAGTCAAAAAGGCGTAGTAAAAACAACAACCGGCTATAACTATTTAGCTCAAGACGATGATATTTATTTATATACTGGTATTACATCCGTAATAAGTGATGAATCAAATATAGGTTTTATCCTAGTAAACTTAAGAACAAAAGACGCTAAATTCTATAGTGTAGCTGGTGCAGAAGAATATTCCGCAATGGATTCAGCTGAAGGCCAAGTCCAACAAATGAAATATAAGTCAACATTCCCATTACTAATTAATTTAAATAATAAACCAACATATCTAGTATCACTTAAGGATAATGCAGGACTAGTAAAAATGTATGCTTTTGTTGATGTAGTAGACTACCAAAAAGTAGTAGCAACAGATTCATCAAAAGGTATAGAAAAAGCCGCTGAAGCTTATCTAGGTGAAATAATAGAAGAAGGCACTGGTCAAATAGAAAAAGAAATAACAATAAAAACAATAACAAATGCCATAATAGATGGAAATACCTATTACTATATAGAAGATGAAGAAAACAAAAAATATAAAGTATCAATAAAAGCTGATAAAAATAATTTACCATTCTTACAAATAGGAGATAAAGTAATTATTAAATATAATAAAGAAGCCGATATTACTACAATAAAAGAAATAGAATTGATAAAATAATCAATTCTTTTTTTAGATTATTTGCCATTATAAAGAAAAAAGAGTAGAATTAATTATATAACATATTAAGGAGATACAATATGAAATTTATAAAAAGATTAATCAATAAAATATTTAAGAAAAAACATAAAAATGAACCATGGTTAGACTATTATTCCAGAAAAGAAAGAAAAATTAAATTTACAACTAAATCAATATATAACTTTATGAAAGATGAAGTAGGAGATAATAAAGACTTAATAGCTTTAAATTATTTTGGTAACAGAATAACCTATGAAGAATTTTTTGATAATATAGACGTCTGTGCCAGAGCATTAAGAAGCTATGGAGTAAAAGAACAAGATGTTGTCACAATATGTTTACCAAATATGCCAGAAGCAATATACGCTATATATGCTTGTAATAAAATAGGGGCAATTGCTGATATAATTCATCCCCTAAGTAGTCCAGAACAAGTAAAGTTTTATTTAAAAGAAAATAAAAGTAGATTTTTCTTCTTAGTAGACTTTAATTATGACAAAATAAAAGATATTTTAGAAGATACTTTAGTATATAAAACAATTCTAGTATCTCCTAAGTTAAGTATGCCTTTAAGCTTAAATATAGGTTACACTCTAACAAGAACTATCACCATGAAAAAGCCAAATATCTTTGATACCGATTTTTTAAAATGGAAAGACTTCATGTTAAAAGGCACAGTTTATACTAAAGACTTTGCCGCAGATGTTAAAAAAGATGATACAGCATTAATTCTTCATAGTGGAGGAACAACAGGAACTCCAAAAGGGGTAATGATATCCAATTATAGTTTTAATGCCTTAGCTCAGCAATCAGCCGTAAATGTAATAGATGTTAGACCAAAAGATAAAATAGTAACTATTTTACCAATATTTCACGGTTTTGGTTTAGGTGTTTGTGTACATACGCCATTATGTTTAAAAGTAGAAACAATTTTAATGCCAGAATATGACGCAAATAGATTTTACAAAATATGGAAAAACGATAAACCTCATGTAATCTTAGGAGTTCCTACTTTATGGGAAGGAATGATAAATAACCCTAAATTCGCTAACGTAGACATGAGTCAATTAAAATACATTGTAAGTGGGGGAGATTATTTATCAATACCAGCCGAAACAAGAATAAATGAATTCTTACATAAACATGGTGCTCATGTAAATATTGCTAAAGGATATGGAATGACCGAATCAGTTGCAGCAACTGCTTACACATTCCCAGGTACAAACGAACCTGGAAGTATTGGAATACCTATGGTAGGCAATATATATAAAATATGTGATCCCGAAACAGGAGAAGAACTAGAAATAGGGCAAGAAGGAGAAATCTGTGTAAATGGCCCAACTCTAATGAAAGGCTATTTAAATAATGAAGAAGAAACTAAAAAAATGCTAAGAAAGCATAAAGATGGCAACATATGGTTACATACTGGAGATATAGGATATATCGCTACAAACGGCATAGTATACTATACCCAAAGATTAAAAAGAATGATAGTAGTATCAGGCTTTAATGTCTATCCAGCAGTTATAGAACAGACACTAGAAAAACACCCAGCCGTAAAGAAAGCTTGTGTAATAGGAATCCCTCATCAATATAAAATGCATGTTCCAAAAGCCTTCTTATTATTAGAAGAAGGATACAAAGAAAATTCTAGATTAAAAAGAGAATTAAAAGAACTATGCAAAAAAGAATTGTCTGTTTATTCAATACCAAAAGAATTTGAAGTAAGAAAAGAATTTCCCAAAACACTGTATAGTAAAATAGATTATAAAGCTTTAGAAAAAGAAGAATTAGAAAAATAAGTAGGTAGAAAAAAATGTTAGTTGGAATAATAAAAATACAAAAGAAAACATATAAAATATATTTAGAGCAAATAGCAAGTAACCCATTATTAACAATAACTCTAGAAAATAATGGAATAATAAAAAAATTAAATGAAAAAGAAATACATAACTTAATCGCAACACTTCTCTCATCAGAATTAACCTATAAAGAAAAGCAAGGAGAATATGACATATATTTAGATGAAGCAGGAAATAGAAGATATTATAAAAATGGCAAAGAAGACTATCTAAAGTCATTCTATAATAACGGTTCTGAAGCCTTTGATTATATTGCATATAATGATATTGTCGAAAAATTAGAAAGAGCCATACCAGGTTTTAAAACAAAAGAATTTCAGTTGATATTAAAAAAAATGGCCGCAATAATAATAATATCACCAATCCTATTAACTGCATATAACCAAGAAATTAATACACCATCATATGATAACACTCCAGCCGTTATAGAAGAAATAACGACAGAAGAAGCCTTAGATCTTATAAATAAAACCCCACATCTTACTGAAGAAGAAAAAGAATTTATTAGTAATAAACCTTTAATAACATATGTAATTGAAGCATCAAAGAATAGAGGAAATGATAGTTTAAGAACGGCATTAACCAATGATAAAATAGAAAGGTTTGAAAATGATGGAAAAACAAAAAAATTAGGATACGTTGACCCATTAAAACCAAATATAATGTTCTTAAGAGATGATTTAGACCCAAACAAAAGGGATTATTATAAAGTATTAGATCATGAATTTGTACATGTAATACAGGGATATACAATATACCACTATATAAAAGAAGCCTTAACAGACATAATAGTATCCGAGTTTAGAATATTAGACGATGAAAGCAGTGCAGAATTAACAAAACTCTTCACAGAATCAAATTATGGCTCTCCAGTAATAGGAGGATATTATGAAGAGGTAAAAAACCTAAAAATATTATTAGAAATTATTGGCCCTCAATCAATAATAGAAAGCGTCTACAATGAAAATGATGAACCATTTGAAAATGAAATAAAGAACTACTTAACACCAAAAGATACCAAAAGACTACTAAAATTATTTAAAACCACAGCAAAACAACTAAGAGAAATGGGAGCTGAAAAAAGAAATGAACTAAATGAAGAAATATACAACCTATTAAGTGAAATGTATAAAAATAAATATCATAATGATATAAGCAATAATAAAGTAATTGAAGCAATTAAAAACGATGAAGCCCCAGATACAAGATTATACTTTAATTATTTCAGAAAAGAATATTATCAACCTACAATAATAAAAATAAAGAGGACCTTAAGAGATAATGCCCCAAAAGAAATAAAAATAGAGGATAAAGAAGTATCAAGAATATTATATTTTCAAGAATTTGAATGTAAAGAAGAAGAAATAGACGAGATAAGAAAATTAGAAGGATTTAGTCGATTAACCGGAAAATTAAATACAGCCGAAGGAGTAGAATATGTATCTAATAATTCATTTAAATACCAAGGAAAAATATATAGTGAGGAAGAAGCTAAAGCCTTAGGTCTATATACATATAATTTTTATTATGAGATAGCCACCGAAATACAAAATATAGATTCTGCTGAACCAAAAAAAGGAAACAGAATCAGAATAGAATACAAAGATGGGTCAAAAACAAACATATTCTGCACAGGCGACGAAAATAAATGGGACTCTATTGAAGAGCTCAAAATCACAACAATAGAAATACCACCCATCTGTGAGAAATTTAGTTCTAAAATAGAACTACCAGAAAAAAGTTATGGTGAAGCAACCGAAAAAGCAATAAAAACCGTTTAATTTAAGAAAATGCAACCGAAAGTTGACAAATTTCCAAGCAAATTATATAGAACGCAACCAATATTTGTCCTATAATAAATGTATAAAAAAGGAGAGATATTATGAAATTTGGAGAAAAATTAATGCAACTTAGAAAGAAACAAGGATTATCGCAAGAAGAACTAGCCGAAAAACTAGGAGTATCTAGACAAAGTGTTTCAAAATGGGAAAGTAATAATACTTATCCAGAAACAGATAAAATTGTCCAGATATGTAATATATTTGATTGCTCAATGGATGATTTAATCAATGATAATGTTACTGATATAAATCAAACAAGTAGATCAAATAAAATGAATCTAAATGAAGCAAAAGATTCATTTATGGAATTCATTACAAAAACAACTAATATGTTTACAAATATGAGTTTTGCTGAAGGATTTAAATGTTTATTCAAAATCTTATGTATAGGCTTTATCTTATACATAGTAGGTTTAATAATATGTGGAACCACAAGTCATATATTTGGTAATATATTTCAAGTATTTGGCTACAAAGCCTCACAAATTGTAGAAGCCATAGTAAAAACAGTACTATATATAATATGGTTTATAGTAGGAATAATTATTTTAATACAAATCTTTAACACAAAATATTTAGATAATTATAAAGATGAAGCAAAGAATACAAATAAAGAAGAAAAAAATGAAAGTAGTGAAAATATAGTAATGAAAGAAAATAATAATACTAAAGAAGAATCAAGTTCTTTATCAATATTAAAAGTACTATCAACAATATTAATTTGGTCTATAAAATTCGTTATATTCTGGATACTATTTATGTTCACGCTAGGGGCAATAGTCCAAATAATATTATTAGTATTATCAGCTAGTCTAATACCAATACATTCTTTATTTATAGGTATATTTTTAGGCTTACTAGGATTAATAACCATCAGTATTTCTTTCATAACTATAGGTATCTATTTTATAGGTAATAAAAAAGTAAACATTCTATTGTTTATAATTATCTTTATTAGTTCTCTAGTACTATGTGGAGTAGGTACCGCAACAACCATACTATCAGTTAAAAATATTAACCTAATAGAAGATAATAGCTATTACATAAAACCAGTTAAACAAACACTTAATCTAGACTATGAAGATAATTTAATAATAATCAGAAATAATGAAGAAAATACTACTAAATATGATTATGTAATTGACGAAGCAATAGAAGAAAATAAAATAATAATTGAAACAGAAACAGATACAAGATACTTAAAATTAAATAGTTATTATTATCAAACTGATATATCAAATACTAGAGAATATCATATAAATGATGAATTTAATGGAAATATAAAAGAAATAATCAATATATTAAAAAACGATTTAAAGAAGAATCAAATACATATTCAAACAGATTATAGTGAAATAATGAAACCAACAATTATTAAAGGAAATGCTGATACCATAGAAAAATTAGTTACGAACTTAAAAAAATTATATTTAGTAGAGGAAATTAATGAAGAAAATATTACTCATATAAACGTAGTAGATAATAAATATGAATTTCCAAATGGAATAAGAGGCTATTATAATATAAATGAAGATGCCTTACAATTAGATGATAATGAAAATTATGAATGTACAAAATACATGCAAGAAACTAAGTTAGGTAATAAAATTATATATAATTGTCATTATAAAGAAAGAGACGTAGAATAACGTTTCTTTTTATGATATAATTATACATATTTGGAGGTGAGGCAATGAACTATGATTTAGAAATGGAAAAACAGATAGAACAAATACCAGAAGGTTCTAAATTACTATTACACGCTTGTTGTGCGCCATGTTCTAGTGCTGTCTTAGAAAGAATAGCTAATTTCTTTCAAATAACAATCTATTACTATAACCCAAATATAACTGATCAAGAAGAATACCAAAAAAGAATAGAAGAATTAAAAAAATTAATATCTTTAGTAAAACCAAAATATGAAATAAAACTAATAGAAGGTGACTGGGAACCAGAAAAATACAATGCCATAGCAAAAGGTCTAGAAAATGAACCAGAAAGAGGAAAAAGATGCTACAAATGCTATGAATTAAGATTAGAAGAAACAGCTAAGTTAGCAGAACAATTAAAAATCCCATACTTTTGTACAACCTTAACTCTATCACCTCATAAAAATAGTAATTGGATAAATGAAATAGGAGAAAATCTAGATAAAGAATATAACTCAACTTATTTATATTCAGATTTTAAAAAGAAAAATGGCTATAAAAGGAGTATAGAATTATCAAAACAATATAACTTATATAGACAAGATTATTGTGGATGCATTTATTCAAAAAGAACTAAGTAGTTCTTTTTCCTTTACGAAAAAAAAAGAATATAATATAATTAAAATATATAAGGGAAGTGTAGAAATGAAATACTATTGTTTAGGAATTAAAGGAACAGGTATGTCAACCCTAGCTCAAATATTATATGATTTAGGAAATGAAGTATCTGGTTATGATGATGCCACAGGTCATAAATTTACTCAAGTTGGTTTAGAGGAAAGAAATATACCAATATATTATGATCAATCTAAAAAACTAGATAAAGATACAATAGTGACTTATAGTGTAGCTTTAAGTGAAGACCACAGAGAATTACAAAGAGTAAGAAAAGAAGGTCTAAGAATAGTTAAATATAATGAAATGGTAGGTAGTATAATAAAACTATTTGAGACAGTCGGAGTAAGTGGAACTCATGGTAAAACAACAACATCATCATTAATAAAACATATTCTAGAAGATAATGGTGGGTGTAACTACTTTATCGGTGCTGGAGATGGCTTTGCTACACCAGATAATAAATATTTAGTTGTAGAATGTGATGAGTTTAATCACCATTTTTTAGCATATCATCCAAAATATTCAGTAATTACAAACATAGAAGCCGAACATCTAGAATGTTATAAAGATATAGATGAAATAAGAAATGCATTTGAGACATTTGCTAATCAAACAACAGACTTAGTAGTCGCAAATGGAGACAACAATGAAGTAAAAAAAATTAATTACAAGACAAATGTAATATTCTATGGCTTTAATTTTAATAATACCGCTGTAATAAAAAATCTAAAATTAATGGAAGATGGTTCAAGATTTGATATCTACATTAAAGAAGAACTATATGGAAGTTTTGAAGTTCCATTATTTGGAAAACATATGGTTTCAAATGTATGTGCCGCAATTCTAATTTGTAAAGAACTAGGCATACCCAAAGAAAGAATATATGAGTCTTTAAAAACATTTAAAAATGCCAAAAGAAGATTTGCAATTGAAACAATAAGGAATACTATTATAATTGATGACTATGCTCATCATCCAACAGAAATAAAAGTAACCTTAGAAGCTGCTAGACAAAAATACCCCAATAAAAGATTAGTAGTAGTATTCAAACCAAACACATATTCCAGAACAAGAGATTTTAAAGATCAATTTATAGAGGCTCTACAAGTAGCAGATAAAGTATTTTTAACTGAAATAGATTGTAACAGAGAAAAACCAGAAGATTATCCAGGTGTATCTTCATCAATGATTACTAATGAAATTGAAGGAGCAGAAATAATAGATGAAGACCATATTGAAAAATTGGGAGAAGAATTAAACTCTGTAGTATGCTTCATGAGTTGTGCATATGTAGATAAACTAATAGAGAATTTTAAAACGTATATAATAAATCAACCAAAAGTAGATGAATAAATAGACATTTTAAAAAAACAATGTCTTTTTCTTGCTAGTAAAAAGAAAATGTGTTAAAATTAGTATGTACATTTGATATGGCCTGTTGGTGAAGTGGCTTAACACATTACCCTCTCAAGGTAACATTCACGGATTCGAATTCCGTACAGGCTACCATTATAAAAAATAACTAGATTTTTATCTAGTTTTTTTATTAAAACAATAAAGGGAGTATTGAAAAAATAACAAAAATAAGATAGAATTAAAAATAGGATAGGTGAAAAAGAATGAATAATGGGGATAATACAATACAAACTAATAATAATCAGCCTTCATTAGAAATGGCAGGCGTAAAAATTGCACCACCACAAGAGACACCTATAACAAGTCCAACAGCAATTAATACACCACCTGTAGTACAACCAAATGTAGTAGAGCAACCCATACCACAGCTTCCAACAACTCCTGTAGTTGCCCAAGCACCACAACCAGTACCACAGGCACCAGTAACACAGCAAAATATGGCAGTAGTTCAAACTTCACCACAACAAACACCTTTGGAGCAACCATCACAAGCAGTAAATGCTTTACCAAATATGGTTGATCCTCTAGCTTTACCTGCAAACTTACCAGTAGAAGAGAAAAAAGTAGAAACAACCATCCCAGCACCTACTAGTGAAGCACCAATTGAAGAACCTACTCCTAGTGTACCAGTTATAAGTGCACCAGTAGAAACACCTCAACCAGAAAAACCACCTGTAAAAGAAGAAATACCAGTAGAGCCAGTTGTTCAAGAACCACCAAAACAGCCTGAACTACCTCCTGAAAAAGAGACCCCAACACCAACAAAAAAAGGAATTAATATAATTCCATTATTAATATTAATAATTACTGGATTAGGAATATATTCAGTTTATATAACCAAAGATACTAAAGCTAAAATAAATCAAATATCATATAATTGTACTCCAGTAAAAACTCAAGAAAATAAAGAACTAGATATTAAATCTACTTTAGTACAAGACTTATACAATAAAGTATATACAACAATACGTGAAGATTACGCTAATCCATACTTAGATAATCAAATGAAACTATATTTAGCATATCGTCAAATAACAGAAAAAGAAAAATATGATTCAAACTGTAATTCATTTAGTGTAACCGCAATGGAACCATATACATGTGAAATGTCTGCTAATTTTACTCCCAAAGCTTTTAAAGAAGATACTTTAAAAAGAGAATTTAAAAAACTATTTGGCGAGAATACATATTTTGAAATAGATAATATCCAATTAGGAAATTCTTGTATCATAGGGTATCAATATATAAAAGAAAGAAAAGAATTTGTAGAAGGCTATTGTAACAAAAAAGTTGCACTCTCATTTAAAGCTGAAAAATCTTTAGTAAGTGCTACTTCTACAGGAAATACTATAATATTAACCGAAGAAGTAAAGTATAAAGCCGGAGAAAACCTAGATTTACCAAATTATTTAAAAAGCGGAACCTATCGTTATACATTCCGTCTAGATAAGAACTATAATTATGTATTAATTAGTAAAACACATGAAACACAATATTAAAAGGGGAGAAGAAAGATGGAAATAAAAACAGTAGTTACCGGATATCTTGACGAAAACTGTTATCTACTAATACAAAATGGAACATGCTTAGTCGTAGACCCAGGTGATGATTACAATAAAATAAAAGAAGAGATTGGAGATAATAAAGTTCTAGGTGTCTTAATAACCCATTCACACTTTGATCATATAGGAGCTTTAAGAAACTTCTTAACCAAAAGAAGTATAAAAATATTTAAAAAGAGTAATCTAGAAGAAAATAAAGAATATACCATAGGAGATTTTAAATTCCAATGTATATATACTCCCGGACACTCAAAAGATTCCATAACCTTCTATTTTAAAGAAGATAATACAATGTTTATAGGTGACTTTATATTTAAAAAAAGTATTGGTAGAACTGATCTACCAGGTGGCAGTGATACAGAAATGAATGAAAGTATAAATAAAATACTAACATACCCAGAAGATACAATACTATATCCTGGTCACTATGAAAAAACAACTTTAAAATATGAAAAAGATAATAATCCATTTTTAAGATAATTATTATCTTTTTTTTATATATTTTTTATGATAGAATATTAAGTCAAAAGAGGTGGTTATAATGAAAATATGGACTAAAGTAAGATTAAAAGATAAAAATAAAGACGTAGACAAAATTGCTATGTCCCTTACAAATTATTTATATGGTTATGGACCAATTCAAGATATTTGTAGAAAGTATAAAATTAATTCTAAAGACCGAAAAACCCTAGATCAATATACCGCAAATAGAGTAGCTGGCTTACTAATGTTTTATCTAACAAAAGATGTAAATCGTATAAATGATATAGTAAATAAATATAATATAAACGCTTCTAATTTAACTGATATAAGTCCAGAAATAGAAGGATATATAGAAAAATAAAAAGGATTAAAATAATCCTTTTTTTTACATAAATAATAGGAAACTAAAGAATCCCAGTACCATAGATATTAACATAATAATTGCTACTATCTTAACTAATTTATCACTCATATTCTGCACCTCACATTTTACTAATAATATTATAGTATCAATAAGAAAAAAAGTAAAATAAAAAATCTAGAGTAGGGGGATAAAATAAAAATAATAAAAGTGTCAATTTACACTTGATATTTTACACTCAAGGAACTATAATTATATTAGGAGGGTAAAATAGATGAAAGAATTAAATGTAGTATTAACTGAATTAGGAATAAGCAAAGTACGTTTAGCAAAGTATTTAGGGGTATCAAGACAAATGTTATATAACTATCTAGGTATAGAAGATATTAATAATTGGCCTAAAGAAAAAGCTGCTAAATTATTAAGCTTATTAAATATAGAAAAAATAGAGGAACTAAGTAAAATAAAAATAACTGGTGACTATATTATAGAAGTAGAAAATCGTTTAAATGAAGGTGTAAAAGACTCCTCAAATAAAGAAATAATTGCTGATTTAAAAGGCTTTAATAAAAAAGAACAAGAATTATTATCAGATATTATTAATTTATTAAAAGAAAAATTATCTAATGATAAAACTAAAGAAACATATAATACATATGTATATTTATTTCATTTCCTACAATCAATGGAAACTAATGATGAATTAAAATATATATTAGCTTTCATGTCTAAATCATTAGGCTTTGTAGATCCCTTAGAATTTAATTTTAATAAAGAAAAACAATTAGTATTTGAAAGTATCATGTATAGTGCTATGACATTATATAATAATGGAGGTTCATCTAAAGTTAAATTAGCTGAATCACATAAGAGATTCGTTCAAAGTATAGAGCAAAAGAAAGAAGAAAAACTTTCACGTACCCAAGAATTAAATGCTGTTAAAATACAAGCCTTAAAAGAACTAGGCTATACTGAAATAAACGAAGATAACGCTAAAGAAGTATTTGAAAAAATAGCTGAAATTCAATCTAGAAAAGTATAAGAGTACCAAGT
>CACZGA010000026.1 GCA_902780585.1 uncultured Erysipelotrichaceae bacterium
CGAAAAAAATAAAGAACGTAATATACTAGAATATAATATATCTAGGGAATATGCTATTAAAAAAGTATATTCTAATGTTGTAAAGAAAAAGACTTCTTAGGAAGTCTTTTATGATGTCCATCTTATTAATTGATATAAATATAAACTACCAGTAGTCCCTGCGTCATATGTAAACATAGTTGAACATTTACGTCTTTCTTGGCATTTATCTGTAAAACGATGACCACCATCAAACACTACAGCAGAACCATCACTAGTATTAACTGAATAAATTGAAAAGGTATGGTGTCTAGTACCAACAATATCACCAGTTTGGATTACACCTTTTTTAATGGCATTTTTAACACTCATAGAGCCATCAAACTTATATTGTCTTGTATATTTTGTCATTGGCCTATTACAACTTATATGAACTGTTCCTCCAGACTTTGCAATATTAATGGCTTGTTGCCATGATTGAGGAGTATCTTGAGCATAGTATACTGATCCATTATTCTGTAATAAAGCATCATTAAACTTTAAAGAATTATTTACTAAACTTGTAATATATTTAGAACAATTTGGTAGTTGTCGTTATTATTCTTTTTACCAGTTTGGTATTCATCTTGTTTAGTGTAAATTGATTTGTTGTTGTTTTTATTTCCTGATGGATCTTCATAAGTAGTACTTAATGAAAATCTTACTTTAGCACTTTTCCAGCAAGCAGTAAAATCATTATCAGTTAGTGATACAGTTAAAAATACAAGTGTAGGAATAAAAAATAATAATATTAAGGCAATCACACTATTTTTTACTTTCTTAGGTAGTTTCTTGTTGTCGGGGTCTTTCATTAATAAAGCTAAATTATAAGATAAACTTACAATCGCAATAATTGGGCCCATAATCCAAATTAAGTATACTATTGTTTTCGCAATATATACGAAGCCACTCATTACTTGTCCTGGACAACTCATTTGTATCACCTCTTTTTATATTATATTGTTTAGTATTTTTATTTTTTTTATTAAATAAACTGTTACTATACTTCCTAAGAATATTAGTAAAGTAAATAATGGAATTCCTATAATAGAAGGAATTCTAGGATATATAAATTGTTTTACAGTAATATCTAGGAATATACCATGTATTAAATATACTCCTAAGGATAAATCTGATAACAATATTACTAATTTATTTGTTTTTAAATTACTATTAATTATTAGTAAGAAAAAAGCAATTGATGAAAAAATAATAAATGGTGTTCTGTAAGCAAAGTATAGATTATAAAACATATTATATTTTATAGAAGATTTATAGTTTAAGATTATACTTACTGTATACAGAATAATCATTAATAATACTAGTTGTTTATTATATTTTTTTAAATCATTTTCTTTAGAAAAGTCATATAAATATTTACCTATTATAAAGAATCCCATATAACTAAAAAAAGTAAAGTATTCAGCTAATATATGACTAATCATACTTCCTGATGAGAATAATAGCCAAACAATTAATAATACTATTTTTATCGTTTTATTTGCTTTATTTAATAGATATCTTAATAATGGTTGAATTATATAAAGTAATAAAATTGTATAAAGGAACCATAAATGTGCTCTTAGTGGTTCAAATAGTAATCTATATAAATTATTATAAGTTATTCCTAAATATAAGTATTCCCATATTAAATAAATTATATCCCAGATAATTATTAATAATAAAAATTTTATTATTCTTTTTAGATATTTATCTTTTTGGTATTCTCTATCTAATAATAGAGCCCCACTTATCATTAAAAATATAGGTACACTTATTCTACATATGGTGTTGAAAAATAAAGAGATAATAAAATATTGATTTCCTATAATACCAAAGCTTCTGGAGTAAACATTAGATACATGAATCATAATAACCATTAGCATAGAAATGGTTCTTAATATGTCAAAGGCATATTCTCTTTTATTCATATTATCACCTATTGAAATTTTTCTTTATACTCAGATATAGAGTATATATGTTTATCTTCGTATTTTACATAGGAATAGGCTTTATTCTTTTTAGCTATTTCTAGAGCTTTTTTTAGTTTTTTTATTTTACCTTTTTTAGTAATCTTTTCTTCTGTTTGAGCACTATCTTTTCCAAAGTAAGTAGTTATAGTATTAATATATTTATAAGTAGTTTTCTTTTTCTTCTTCACTTTATAAATATATGTAGAGTGTACTGTTACACCATCTTCTCCTTTAAAAACCATTATATAGTTGTTTGGTATCGTTGTATTTGTATTTTTACCTTTATAAGATATTACTACAAATAGGCTCTCTATTACTACTATTAATATAATTAGTATAATCCACATTACCTTTTTCATATTACCACCATTATATATATTGTACCATGTTTTTCTTTATTTAAAAATGATTTATTGATAGAATTAAGTTATAAGGAAAGAGGTATGTCTATGAATGGTTTTTCGGTTTTTATGTTTATTTTTGGTTTCTTATTATATGCAGCAGGTATTTATATTTATACAGGGCATAATAGTGAATTGTTAATATGGAAAGGATACAATAAAAACGCTACCAAAGAAGAATTAAAAGTGGTTGGCAAATGGGTTATTATTGTGGGAACTATTCCTATTCTTTTAGGTATATTAGGTTTAATGTCTATTATTAGTGTTTAGGAGGTATTATGGAAAGATATAAGAAATTAACTATTTTACATTCAAATGATTTACATGGAGATTTTTTTAGTGAAGAAAATGGTGATGAAGTAATTGGTGGAGCCTCTAGATTATCAGGATATGTAAGTAAAGTTAGAAAAGAAGAAAAAAATGTTATTTACGCTATTGCGGGAGATATGTTTAGAGGAAACATTATTGATTCCGAATTTCAAGGAATATCTACTATTGAAATAATGAATTCTATTGCGCCTGATATTGTTACTGTTGGAAATCATGAAACTGATTATGGACTTGCTCATTTATTATTTTTGGAGAAATGTGCAAAGTTTCCAATAATTAATGCTAATTTATTTGTTAAAACTAATAGAGCTAGATTATTTAAACCATTTAAGATAATTGAAATAGATGGTATGAAAATACTATTTATTGGGGTAGTTACGGAAGCTGTTTTAGCTAATGCTAAAAATGAAGGATTAATTGGTACATTTGTAGATGTTAGTGAGGCAGCAGAAGAAGTAGGAAGAATTTGTAATACTTATAATGCTATTGATATTGACTATACTGTTTTATTAACTCATATTGGGTTTGAAGAAGATAAGAAGTTAGCAGAGTTGCTTGATCCAGCATGGGGAGTAGATGTTATTATTGGTGGGCACTCACATACCCTTATTGAAAAGCCAGAAGTTGTTAATAATATCTTAGTTGTTCAAGCAGGAACAGGAACTGACCAAATTGGAAGATTTGATTTAGTAATTGATACTAAAAAGAATTGTACTCATGAATGGAAATGGAAATGTCTTTCTATAAATAGTAGAAATTGCCCAAGGGATAAAAAACTAGAGGATTTAATCAATAGTTATAAAGGACAAACTGATATGAAATACGGAAGAGTTGTTACAAGGTTTAAGAGGGAGTTAACTCATCCTGATAGATATCAAGAAACAGAACTTGGAGATTTGTTTGCAGATATATTAATGGATAGTTTAGGTTTAGATATTATGCTTTTAGGGTCAGGTTCGATTCGAAAAGAACAATTAGGACCTATTGTTACATTACAAGAATTAATGGAAATATTCCCATATGATGATTCTATTCATATGGTAACTGCGACGGGTAAACAACTAAAACATATGATAAAACATATGCTAAGAGATGAAGCATTTGAAGGAGATCATACTGAGTTTTATCAATTGTCAAAAGGATTACATGTAGAATACAATCGTAAGAAACATGAATTTGGTCATTTTCAATTTGATGGTAAAGAAGTAAAAGATTCTGATACTTTTAGAATTGGATTACAAAAGTATCATTACTTAAATATAGAAGATGGTTTTGGTATTACTATTAAAGAATTAGAAGAAAATGCTAAAGTTAGAATTCTAGCAACATCTTGCCGTGATGTTATAGAAGAATATATGTCTAGTAATCAACATTTAGATGTAGAAACATTAGATAGACTAATAATTAAATAAAAAGATGTTACTTTTTTAGTTATATTAATTTATAAAAAAATAGTTTTCAAATTAATGAAAACTATTTTTATTTATCTTAATAAGGGTATTTCTTTACTAGCATAGGGCCATCATTAACCATTTCAAATCCTCTATGTATATAAAAATCAAATGATTCTTCCTTACTTTGTAATATTATTCCTTCATAATCTTTTTTGGTGAAAAATGCTCTTTGTTTGTAAATATAAAATCTAGAACTATATTTTTGTCATTATTTATTTTTTATTTGGGGGATGTTATAATAAAAAATGTAAAAGTGGTGATTATATGGATGATGAATTGAGAGGCTTAACAGAAGAAGAAGCTATTAAGTTGGAGGAAGAAGGTAAGAATAATTTTTTAGTACTTCCGCCTTCTAAAACTAAAGAACAAATTATTAAGGAGAATGTGTTTACTTACTTTAATTTTGTATTTATTTTTTTAGCTTTACTATTACTAATGGTAGGGGCTTTTAGAGACATGTTGTTTTTAGGAGTTATTATTAGTAATACTCTAATCGGTATATTCCAAGAGTTAAGAGCTAAAAAGGTATTAGATAATTTACAAATGATGAATGTTCCTACTGCAAAAGTATTAAGAGAAGGTAAAGTTTATGATATATCTACGGAAAATTTAGTATTAGGTGATATTGTGGAATTTACTTCTGGTGATCAAATATGTGCTGATGCAGTTGTGGTTAAGGGTAAGGTTTCGGTTAATGAATCTTTATTAACTGGAGAAGCTGACGAAATAAAGAAAGAAGTTAACGATGAGTTATTATCTGGAAGTTTTATCATTTCAGGTAAGTGTTATGCTAAGCTTACTAAAGTTGGGGCCGATTCTTATATTTCAAAATTAACTTTACAAGCAAAAAGGGAGAAAACTATTGAGCAATCTGAAATTATTCGTTCTTTAACTAAAATTGTTAAGTTTGCGGGAATTATAATAATACCTATTGGAGTTACTTTGTTTTATCAATCTTTCTTTGTAAATGGTGAGACTATTAAAGCAAGTGTTCAATCTATGGTGGCTTCGATATTAGGAATGATTCCTGAAGGACTATTCTTATTAGCAAGTATTACATTAGCGCTTAGTGCTATGAGACTTGCGCGTAAGAAAGTTATGTTGCATGATATGAAGTCTATTGAAACCTTAGCTAGAGTTGATGTTTTATGTGTTGATAAAACTGGTACTATTACAAATAATGAAATGAAAGTATTAGATTATGTTGTTTTAAATAAAAATAATAGAGATGAAGTTTTTCAAATCCTTTCTAATTTTGCAAAGGCCCAAGCTAAAGATAATATTACTATGAGTGCTTTAAAAGAGTATTTCAATAAAAGCGCAACTGAAAAGCCCGAAAATGTTATTGGTTTTTCTTCTGAATTTAAATATAGTGGGGTTAATTTTGAAAGTAATAATTATGTATTGGGGGCTCCTGAATTTTTACTGGGAGAGCAATATGATAAATATAAAGATCAAATTGAAGAGCATAGTAAAAAAGGCTGTCGTGTATTAGTATTTGGTTCTTATCCTAATGAAATTGATGGTAAGAAACTTACAAAGAAAGTATCACCTGTAGCTTTAGTATTGTTATCTAACCCAATTAGAGAAAATGCCAAAGAGACATTTAATTATTTTTACGAACAAGGTGTTAATATCAAAGTCATTTCGGGAGATAATCCGGTTACGGTTAGTGAGATTGCAAAAGAAGCAGGAATTAATAATGCTGAGAAATATGTTGATGCTTCTACCTTAGATTCTGACGAAGCTATTGCTAAAGCAGTAGATACATATACAGTTTTTGGTAGAGTTACTCCTGATCAAAAAAGAAAGTTTGTTAAAGCTTTACAAAGTAACGGACATATTGTGGCAATGACCGGTGATGGGGTTAACGATGTATTGGCCTTGAAAGATGCTGATTGTTCAGTAGCTATGGCTAGCGGTAGTCAAGCTGCCTGTGAAGCAGCACAAGTTGTATTACTTGAATCAGATTTTTCAAGAATGCCGGAAGTTGTTAGAGAAGGAAGACAAGTTGTTAATAACTTGGAAAGATCAGGTAGTTTATTTTTAGTTAAAAATATTTTCTCTTTATTGACGTCTCTTTTAGCTATCTGTTTTGGAATTAAGTATCCATTACTACCGGCCCAAATATCACTTATTAGTACATTTACAATAGCAATCCCAGCGTTCTTTTTAGCCCAAATACCAAATCAAGAAATCATCAAAGGACATTTTATTCTTAATATTATTCGTAAGGCAATACCAGGAGGTATTACGGATACTATTATGGTATGTAGTATGACAGCATTTGGATTAGTATTTGAAATTCATTCTCATGATATTTCAACTTCTGCCACTATACTATTAGGAATTATAGGAATGATGGTTTTATTAAGTATTAGTAAGCCTATGAATATTTATAAATGGGCTATTTGGATATTAAATGCAACCGCTTTGGTGTTATGTTTTATCTTTTTAAAAGATTTCTTCGGAATTACTAAGAAAATGTCGTTACAAGGCTTACTCTTATGTGTTAATTTTTCTATTATGACAGAAGCAATTTTTAGATATGTTTCGGGAATATTTAACTATATTGAAAAAACTATTCGAAAAATAACCACAAAAAAAGGAAATGCTTAATTTCCTTTTTTCCATTTAGCAGATAATGTTATGTCTTCACATTTTAATAATGAATCATTATTAATTGGATTTGATTCTTCATCAAGCCAGGTAATAAAAGTATAACCCTTTCTAGTTATGTTTTCAGGAAGGGTTACTTTTTTGCCACACTCCATTACTAAATCTTCAACTTCTGTTCCACCTGTTGAATCAAATGATATTATATAATATCTAGTTGTTTCAGGAAGTTTTTCCCAAGCTGCTTTAAAAGTGGTATTTTTGGTAGCATTTACTTTCTCTGAAACTTTTTGGTCTTTGACAAACCAACCAATGAAGGCATAGCCTTCCCTTACACAGTTTGGTAAATCTACTTCTGAACCTTTTTTAGTTTTTATTATTTTTACTGTACTGCCTCCATTGGAATCAAAAGTAAATGTTACTAGGTCTTCTTTTACTATTTCATTGTGTTTCATAATGATATATGCACCAGCTGTTCCTAAAATACATAAAGCTATAAATATCCAGATTATTTTTTTATTTTTCCTCATAATCTATTATGTATACTCTTCTTGTATACACTCCTTTTTATAGTTTCATGGTAACATAGATTTAGTTTTTCTTCAACAAAAAAGCAACTTATATTGTTGCTTCTTTTTGAGTACTTTTTTTGGTGGCTTTTTTCTTTACTTTATCTACTAATTCATCATCTTGTATTTTAATATATTCTTTCTTTCTTGGTTTAGTACTTTTCTTTTTTCTTGAAAAATCATTTACTTTTATATTAAACATTTTACAATAACGATTAAACTCTTTAGGTATATATATTTTATCTACTAATAATACTCTTATAATATCTTTACTAAATCCATAAAATATAGCAATTAGAAAGCCAGAAAATGGAGCAATCTTATTAATACTTATTAAAAATAATAAACTTACTAATATTATAAATATGTCTATTCCTTTAATTTTGTTTTTTAATAATAGAAATAGAAATAGTTCTATACTAAGGCATAGAAGTAGTCCTATCATACCTAAACAAAATATACTTGTTCTAAAGAATGTTGGTACACTAAAAGATACTTCTTTTAATGTTAGGGAATATTAAATATAAATTGGCTCTTTTATTCATACTATCACCTTTTGGTTATCTATTATAATTTAATAAGGCTTTTCTGTAAAGTCTATTCTTTGTAAAGTGTCAGTCTTCTGTTTGACAGTCTATTTATGATTTTTATATAATTAAAATAGAAGATGGTGATTATATGAGTGAATCTAATTTTACAGGAATTGATAGAAAAAGAGCTGAAGATGATATTCATGAATTTGATGGTATGGCAGTTCATTTACTTTGCTTTTTTAATAGTGTTTTTGATGATTTTCTATTACTTCTATCTCAAAATTGGGCTTCTCCTGTAGCAAAAGACTATACAGAAGATTTAGGTAATGATATACATGATATTTTACATGAATATGATGTTAAAGAATATAACTTTGTAAAAGGTGCTTATAGTGTGGCTAATAAACTACTATTGGCTAATGGTGAAGTCCCTTTAGGTGAATTGTATGATACTTCTTACAATGAGACTAATTATGCAACATGTGGGCTTGAATTAGATAACAAAACGGGAATGGATACTGGAGCAGTTACAACTGGTTTGTCTGAATTTAATCATTTATTGAAACGTGGCATTGCGGAATTTGATGATTTGCCTGAAGGAATAGCATTTTATGATCAAGATGGGGAATTGATTGAAGTTTATAATTCTGGTATAAAGGATTTTAAAGTGGAGATTCAATCTTTATTATTTGACATTATGAAGAATATGAATGCAAATATTGAAGAAGAGGCATATGTTATTTTCACATCTAAGAAAGAAGCTGCAGATGATATCCCTTCTAATACAAAGTTAGCTTAAAAAGGATTTTTATGTAAAGGAACTGTTCTTCTGATTGACAGCTATATAATGGTTTTTGTATAATTGTTATAAGGATGGTGATTATATGGGTAGAGATGGTTTCACGGGAATTGATAGAGATAGAGCAGAAGAAGATATCCATAATTTTGATTATGAAGCAATTTGTGTATTGTGTTCATTAGATAATAAATTTGGTGGTTTTTTAGAGTTTTTATCGCAAAATTGGGCTTCACCAAATGCTGAAACTTATACAAAGCAATTGGGAAATGATATGCATGAAATTGTAGATGAATTTAGTAATAAAGAGTTAGGGTTTGTTGGAGGAGCTTATAGAGCCGCTAATCATCTTCTAGAAGCGAATGGTGAGACTCCAATAAAAGAGTTTTATTACTCTGGTTACCATAGAACAGATTATAAAATATGTGGTACAACTTTAGATAACAAAACGGGAATGGATACTGGAGCAGTAACTGATGAATTGTCTGCTTTTAATATGACTATGAGTGCTTGGTATAAAGAGTTAGCTGATTTACCTGATGGTATAGCTTTTTATGATCCTGATGGTGAATTAGTGGAAGTTTATAAATCTAGTTTATGTTTATTTAAAAGTAGAGTAACAGATTTAGTAGATCCTCTTATAAAGGATATGAATGGTTTTGTCGACAATGAGGCACATGTTATTTTCACATCTAAGAAAAAAGCTGCAGATGAGATACCTGCGCAAAATAAGAGCTAATACTTTTTAAGGTATTAGCTTTTTTTTCAATTAAAATAGGCCCCATTCAGCTAGTTTTTCAAAGCCACCTATATTATCAATATAGTTTTTTGCTATTTTTACTATTTCTTCATAAGGAATATTGTCTATTGTTTCATCTCCTATGGCACAACTATATTCTACTGGTTGATTTAATTCTTGAGCTTTTTGAAAAGCATAGATGTTTACCGCTACATCAGCTTTTGATAGATCTTTACCATGTAAACCACCACCGGTTACCGATCTAGCCATATCAGAGCCTAGTTTTCTATTTGTAGCGCCTGAATCTGAATTTAATCCACCAATCCAGTTTCCTAGAGGGTTTATAATAGCATCTGGATATTCTTTTTTTAAATCTTCGGTTTCGGCATTACTTTGGCAAATTACTAATTTATCTTTATCTAAAATATATTTACCATCATAAGGATATTTACTATATATATCTCTAGCAATCTTAGAAAGTTTCTTTTCTTCTTTTGATAATGGTACACCTTTAAATATACCATTGTCTCCACATCTAATCTTATCTTTCTGATTATCTGCTAGATTAACATCTTGCTTTGTTACTAGTAAATTTAAAACCATTTTTCCACAGATTCTGTTGATAATAGTTTGAATCTCTTTTTTAGTAAAATCTTCACTACTTTCTATTATTATGTTACATATTCCATGACCTAGTAATACTTCTACTGCTATTTTGGGATTAGTATTTTTTTGATAAGATAAATCTACTATGGCTCCAGCTATTCTATCGGCTATTTTATCTGGATGGGCTGGATTTACTTTTTCAATCATATTATCCTCCTTTCTACATCTTGCTAGAAACAAAAAAGACCTAAGATAACTTAAGTCCAAACGTTATCTTATAGTTCTAGCATTACCACCTAATTAAATAGGTTGGTGTGACTTCATAGGGCTAGTCCCTCCATCACTCTTTATAAGATGTGCATTTATTGTATCATTTATTATTAATTTGTACAATACTTAAAAAAATATCCACAATTATTGTGGATATTTTATAAATAGAAATTATTAATTGCCTTTATTTCTTCATCTAAAACTTCAGGTACTTTTATTCTTTCTTTATGATTATTTTCTTCGTAAATTAAGTTACCTATCTTAGTTAAATATTCCCAATCTTCTGTTGTTAGGCTATTTTCTAAATCAAGGTCTTCATCTTCACCAGGAGACATAGTTAAATATAATGTTCCTTGGATATTATCTTTTAATTCTTTAGTCAATAACTCTTTAGTAGGTGTATCTGTTGTTAAAATTAAATGAATATTTTTCTCTTTACCATTTCTTAATAAGTCTAAGATAATTTTTTGATTACTTTTATCGTAGGTATAGATATCATAAACATCATCTATAAATACAAGTAAAGGTATATTATCTTTTTTACTTGATAATAGTTTTTGTAATTCTACTAACTCTTCATTTATTTCTTGAGGTAGTGAAATTGATTTTTTTATGTAATGTGGTAGATTATTAAAACTACTTAGTTCTACTAAACTAGTATCTATAGCAACTATTCTTACTTCTTCTTTAGTATAATACATACCTACTGTGGAAAGTAGTTCATTAAGTAAAACTGATTTCCCTCCTCCAGTAGTACCAAGTACAAGTAAATTACTCATTTCATTTATGTTAATAGTTTTTATATTGTTTTCTTCAGTAATACCAATTGGTAGTAATAATTGTTCTTGTTTATTAAAACCTTTAAGTAATGTTTTAAATTCTCCGTCTTCTTTTAAGATGTCTATTTTAGGAGTTAATTCTATTGTAGGAGAAGTGTTATTTTCTTTTTTCTCTTCTTTGTCTCTAGTTAACCAAACAATTATAAATACTAGAAACATTCCAATAGCAAACATAATTAATCCTAATAAAATACTTGATTCCATACCCTACTCTCCTATTCTTTTTTAATTATCTTTTCTTAGTTTTTTCTTCTTCGTTTAAATATTCAAATAAATAAGCAGCCCCTGCTCCTCCAATTAGTGGAGCAATGATAAATAGCCATAATTGTTCTATAGCTTTAACACCAGTAAATAGTGCTGGTCCAATACTTCTAGCAGGGTTTACTGATGTGCCTGTTAATGGGATGCCAATTAAATGAACAAAAGTTAAAGTTAATCCAATAACAAGTCCGGCAATGGCACTATTTTTTTCATTACTAGTAACACCAAGTATTGTATATATAAATACTAAAGTAAGTGTTACTTCTGTTATGAAGGCAGCTATAATACTAATATTATTAGCAGACATTTCACCATAGTAGTTAGCACCTAAAGCAACTGTTCCGAAATTAGTTGAAGATAAGATAAAGAATAGTACTGTAGTTCCGGCAATGGCACCTAAAACTTGCGCTAGAACATAGTATACGAAGTCTTTTTTAGATAGCTTTTTTGAAATATACATAGCAAGAGATACAGCAGGATTTACGTGACAACCTGAAACGCCACCAATAGCATATGCTTCAGCAACAATTGCTAAACCAAAGGCCATTGAAGTTGCAACTAGATTACCTCCTGATACAACAGCAACTCCTGTTCCAAATAAGACTAGGACTAATGTTCCTAAAAACTCGGCAATATACTTTTTCATTACGATTCTCCTTTCAATTCTAATTTTAATTCTTACTGGTCTTGATGTCAAATTCTTTTATATTGAATTTATTATTTTTATGTTATACTTATAATGTAGGATGTGATTATATATATATGGATCAGTCTATAATAAATAACCATAAAATGGTTTATGATAAAATAGAAGAATTAATTACTATATTAAACAAAGAAGGAATAGATTATTATTTAGCTGGGGCTTTAAGTAGCTTTATTAATTTTGGTATAGAGTCTAATAGATGTCATGAAGATATAAATATCCATATTAATGAAAGAGATTTAGGCAAGTTTGAGAATGTTTGTACTGAGTTAAACATTCATTATATAGATGATAGGTTGTCTTCACCTAGAGTTTTAAATGATGGTATTTCTTATGGAGAACATGATGTAAAAGCTATTTTTGGAGATAGTGGGTTTCATATTGGAGTATTCTGCTTTGAAAGATTAGCTGATGGGACTATTATCTCTAAAATATATTATCATAATGATGACAATAGTCCTTGCTGTAGAGAAGAAATCTATAGTAGTAATTTAGCTAAAATAATATTTAAAAAGTCTCCTGTTGAATTTAGAGGGAAATTAGTTTATTTAGTTGCTCCTGAATATATATTTTATATAAAGCAAAAAACTAATACGGAAAAAGATAAAAAAGATATAGAGTGTTTTCAAAATAAGATTAATATGGAAGTATTAGGAGAAATTAGAAGATTAATGAGAACAGATTGTTTTGTTCAATGTACTCCTGTATTTTCACTTCCACCTTTGAGTAAATTAAATCTTAAAAAAATTGAAAATGATAATACAGAACTTAGTCAAATGATTACTGGTTCTTCTGATAATAATATTGTTGATGAGAATAGTAGTGTTAATCTAGATAGTAAGCAAAGTGAGGGTGGGTTTGCTAAGAAACATTCTCTAATTCTTATTTTGGCATTTACTATTATAATCTTGTTGATTGGATTTGTAGTATATCAATTAATAAAATAATAGCTTAGGCTATTTTTTTTATGATACAATAGTTGGGAGGTTTTGATTATGAGTTTATTAGAGAATTGTCAATTATGTCCTAGGAAGTGTGGCGTTAATCGTTATAAAAGAAAAGGTTACTGTAAAGCTGGTTCTAAAATTAAATTAGCTTATTATAGTTTACATTTATGGGAAGAGCCTTTATTATCAGGTGATAATGGAAGTGGTACTATTTTCTTTTCATATTGTAATTTAAGATGTATGTATTGTCAAAATGATAAGATTAGCTTAAATGGATATGGTAAAGAGATTACACAGAAAAGGTTAAAAGAAATTATGCTTCTGTTGCAAGAACAAGGGGCTCATAATATTAATTTGGTTACACCTACGCATTATGTTCCACAGATTGCTAGGGTATTAAAAAGTATTAAAGATAAAGATTTAACAATACCAATTGTTTATAATACTAGCAGTTATGAAAATATTGGTACTATTAAAATGATGAATGGATTAGTTGATATTTATTTAGCCGATTTAAAATACTTTGATGATGAATTGGGAATTAAGTTTTCCGATTGTAAAGACTATTTTGAGACAGCAACTATGGCTATCGATGAGATGTATAGACAGGTTGGTAAGTATGAAATTGGTAGTGATGGATTAATGAAGAAAGGCTTAATAGTTAGAGTTTTGGTTTTACCTGGTCATGTTCATGATGCCAAAGAGATTATTCAGTATTTATATCATACTTATCATGATGATATTTACATTAGTATTATGAATCAGTACACGCCTGTTACAGTATGTCCATATGATGAATTAAATAGAAAACTAAGTGCAGAAGAGTATGAAGAAGTAATTAATTATGCTTTAACAATCGGAGTTAATAATGCTTTTATTCAAGAGGATGAAACTGCTAGTGAAAGCTTTATTCCTAATTTTGATATTTCTATTATTTGAAATATGTAATTTTGATGAAAATTAATTAATAATAAAGGTTTTTTATCACAATTATTTGCTATTTTTTTCATTTGTGATATTATGTTGTTAGGAGGTTTTATTATGAAAAAAATTAAATTTTTGTTAGTATTATTACTTGCATTCATGATACCATTTGCAGTTTTTGCGGAAGGTGAAGAAGCGGAAGCTAGTGAAGAAGTTACTAGTGCTGAGGTAACTGATAGTGGAAAGTCTTCTAAAGAAGTTAATTTATACTTTTTTAGAGGAGAAGGATGCTCACATTGTGCTGAAGCTGAAGCATGGTTCAAAAGTATTGAAGAAGAATATGGAGAATATTTCAAAATAGTTGATTATGAAACTTGGAATGATGCTGATAATGCAGAATTAATGCAAACTGTTGCTAAGGCTAGAGGAGAATCTGCTGACGGAGTTCCATACATTATTATCGGAAACCAATCTTGGAATGGATTTGCTGCAGATTATGAAGATGAAATTTTAGCAGCAATCAAATCAGAATTTGCTAAAGATCCAGCTGACAGATATGATATTATGGAATTAATTGATACTGGTAAAACTGGTGGAAAAGAAGCTAAAAGTAATGATGCTTTAGCACTAATTATTATTATTCTTGTAGTTGGTGGTATTTGTTTCGGTATTTATAAAGCAAGTCAAAGTGTTAATTAAAAAAAGCCAATTTATGGCTTTTTCTTTTGTCTTTAATTTAGCTTAATCTTAGTAGTATGTTCTTTTTCGTCTCTAAGATATTTTATTTCTATTGTATCTCCTGCTTGATGTTGATATAGTTCATATCTTAGATGGGCTGTATCTTTTATTTTGTGGTTATTAGCTTCTATTATAATATCTCCTGGTTTTAGGGAAGAGTCTGCTGCTCCTGAGCCATCTTTTATATTTAGTACTACGGCTCCTTCTTTTACTTTAGTGTTTACGTTTAAACCATTTTTTAATATTTTATTTGTTTCATTTAGATTAGCTATTCCTATGCCTAGAACTGGCCATTTAATTTTTTTACCTTTTTCTAGAGATTCTACATGACTCATTGCATATTCTATTGGAATAGCAAAGCCCATTCCTTCGATATTGTCATCTACTAATTTTAGGGAACATATACCAATTACTTCACCATTTACATTAAGTAATGGTCCTCCACTGTTTCCTGGATTAATAGAAGCATCTATTTGTAATACTCTCATTACCCAATCAGCATTAGTAGAGTTTTTTACACTAGTTGAGACCATTCTATCCTTTCCAGATAGTATCCCGGAAGTAACGCTGCCTCTATACTCGTAGCCTATTGGAGAACCAATAGTAAATACTACATCCCCTAATTTCATATCTTCACTACTACCAATATCTACAACTGTTTTTACATTCTTTTTACTTACTCTTAATACTGCCAAGTCTAAGTATTCATCTTTACCTAATATCTCAGCTTCTTCTTCTTTTTCAGAAGTATATATTACGACTGTTTTATTACCATTAATAATGTGCTCATTAGTTAAAATATAACCATATTTTTCATCAACTTTATAAACAAAACCTGTACCATTACTTACTAAGTCATCATCTTTATAGCCTTGAATTACTACTACAGAATCATATACCTTTTCTACAGAAGGTGCTAGGGATGATTTTTCATAGAGTTGGGTGTCATTCTTAGTTATAACATAACCATTTTTACTACCTATAATATCTTCTACCAAAGGAGTAAATCTAACTAATATTAACATGCATATTCCGCCAACTAAAAAAGAAGAAACAATTAATAGTATCTCTTTTTTATTCGTTTTCATTACTACTCCTTTCAATATTTGCGAGATCTTTCCAATTAGCAGGGAATCCCATTTTATTTAATACTTCTTCTATTTTAATAGTATGAATATTATAATTTAGTGTTCCTACTATATTATCTAGTTCTATAGTCATATTTTTAAATTCTTCATATTGGAGAAGTTGTTTCATAATAATAATTAATGAAAATAAATCGTTCTTTCCTTGAGTATATTCATCATCTTCCTTAGTTATTTTTAATAATTGGTGATAAACAGTATCATCAATACATTTTTGAGTTCTATTCTCATATAAAATATCTTCATGTGCACATAGATTTCTATAGTTAGCTAGAATTGGTAAATATATAGTAAATGTATCAGTATCTATTCCATATACTTTAGCAATATCATTTTGGTCTTCTACTTTAAGTATTTGATACATTTCACTTACAATTCCAAATGATAATACCTTTACTAATATCCATAATGGGATATAGCCATAATTAGATACATAATGAAGAGTTGCGCTGTGCTGAGACCCATTTACTCTTATTTGTCTTTTCATTTTCTTTAATAAGTCATTTAATTGAGCTTGTTTTTCAGGAATATTTGTAAAGTTTTTCTCTTTTAAATAATCTCTTTCACGGTATCCATATTTTTTAGATAATTGATAGGAGATAATTGATTTTAAATTATTTTCTATTACTAATAAGTATTTAAATAATACGTTTCTAAATGAACGGTCAAATAAAAATAAACTGTATAACTCTTCAAAAGTAGTACCTTCTTTAAATACTTTATTTTCTTCTGATTTTAAAAATAGATGGCGATATCCATTTAGAAAAAAGTAATTTTCTCTTAGTAAAACTCTTTTAGTGTAATGTTCATCTGTAACAATCATTCCTTTACGTTTTAGGATTTCTACTTGTTCGTCTAAGTTTTTAAATTGTTTTTCTATCATAGTATCACCTATTATAGATTATACCATAATAATCCCTTTTAAGATATTCCTTTTTTATAGTTTGTGTTATAATAGATGTATTCAGCGTTTGGGGGATGATTATATGCCAGCAACAATTGCGCACGCTTATTTTGCGAAAGATGTATTTGAAATTTTACCAAAAAGTATTAGTGATAGATTTTCAATAACGCGTTATAAGATGTTTGCTCAAGGTGTAGATAGCTTTATGTTTTATAATTTATTTTCTATAATGCCTGGTAAAAAGGTAAGAAAATTCCAAGGATATTTTCATTCTCATAATAGTAGAGATTTTTTTATGCAAGTATTACATTATATGAAAGATAATCATATTGAAGATAATGATACTTATGCTTTTTTGGCAGGTTTTATATGTCATTATGCTTTAGATAGTATAGTTCATCCTTACATTTTTTATAAAACTGGTTATATGAGAAAAGGAGACGCTAGTACTTATAAATATAATGGTTGCCATAATTTTATGGAAGCCTTTATTGATAATGATACTATTATTAGAAGAGAAATGGCGAATCCTTATACTTTTGATTTTACTTCTTATTGCTTTGATTTATACCCTTTTTCTATAGATTTAAATAAAACTATACAATATAGTTTTTATAATGCTTTTAAGTTTAAAGATGCTGATAAAATATATTATAAGTCATTAAAACAAATGAGAGTTGCTTTAAGATTATTTAGAAAAGATACTTGGGGTGTAAAAAAACAATTATATAAATTTATAGATTTATTTACACCACGTAGTTTTTTAAAATTAGAAGCAGTTAGTTATCATCAATCTTTAAGAGATGATAATAATTATTTAAATTTAGATCATTCTTTATGGAGAAACCCTACTACTTATGATATGACTAGTACAGAATCATATGTGGATTTATATATAAAAGCTATTAAACAAGCTAAAGTATTAATTTGTGCTAGTTTCGATTATTTAGATGGTAAAGATATGGATCTTGAATTGATATTTACTAATTTAAGTTATGTTACTGGACTTGATTGTAGTTTTCAAAGAGAATTAAAATATTTTGAATATTAAAAGAGCTTTCATTTGAAAGCTCTTATTCTGTTGTTCCTTTTAAATCTTTTAAAGCATTATCGGCATCTTTATTAATTTCTATGGTGTTTTCTAGAAACTTTGAATATCCTTCTACAGTAGCAGCAAAATCTTGTAGTTCTTGAATATGTCTATCTTCTACTAATTTCATTATTATATCTGCTAATTTTTTTAGTTCAGCAGAAATAGTTTGTACTTCATCATAACTTAATTTATCAATCATCGCCTAATGTCTCCAATTCTCCAGTCATTGGGATTGGTTTAGGAGTTTTAAATACTTCAGCATACTTGATTACTGCGCTTTTATATTCTTCAACGCTTTCAATATAGTTTAGGTTATCTAAACTATCCCAGCCAGCTTTCATTTTTTCTAGATAATCAAATATTTTGTTGACTGTTGTGACATATTGATTATACTCATTCATATTTAACCTCCTTAAAGTAAGATAACTCTAGATCCGTTTTTTAAATCTGTATCCCTTACTGTTTTATTTACATCATAGATTGTGCCGTTTTCTTTACTATATAGATTTGTATCTTCTCTTATTTCATATGCTTTATCTGTTAATTCTACTAAAGCTTGCTCTATCAGGCTTTTAATAGTACCTATCTTTTTATTAATAGGAATAAATATATCATATTTTTTTTCAGTTAAAGGTATTTCTAGTTCAATTAATATTTTGTTTTTATTCATATATACCTCCTATTCATCAGCCATAAGTTTGACAAGAGCGGCTTTTCCTTTTGTAACTACATATCCAAAACCAGGAGCTACTTCGGCTCTTAATACTCTTGAATTTGTTGTTACTTTTAGAGTAAATTGGTTACCGATTCCATTGCCTAACCAGATAGCTTCAGCAAGATCTACGTTTGGTTTAAACCATGTCTCAAAGTTAATAGTCTTTATAGAATCTATTGAATCTATAATTATAAATCTAATATTGTTTTTATTCTGACAATCAATAAAAGAAGTAGTTAATTTTTCTTTTTCAATGGCACTTAGTTTTCCTAATAAACTATTAATGTTTAGTAGGAAACAAACTGTAGTCTTTTCTGGGTCGTTTTCTTCAATGTTTTTATATAATTTTTCCAGAGCATTAAAGCATGTATCTTTATCATAAACAATGCCAGGTTCAGTGATTTCTGTAAGTAAACTATTACTATCCATTATGATACATTCTGAATTTTTAATTTTAGTTATATTATGTATCATAGCTTTAATAAATTGTGGTTCTCCAGAAACATCATCACCAGTAATTAAGTAGAATAATTTGTCTGTTATGTTGATTGTAGAAATGTTTAGTGATTCTTTTTCTACTCCTACTGGTAGATGTTTGATAGAGCCTAAATAAGAACTTACAAATTCTCTATTTACTACTTCTGGAAGAATTGGTATTTTTTGAGCTTTATAAGAACAAATTTCATTTAGTTTTCTGGAAATAACCTTAATATAATCTGTAAGTTTTTCTTCTGAATATGCATATGCTGTTTGGAATTCGTATATTCCACCTAATTGAATAAGACCACGTCCAAACACTTTAGATGGTTCTTTTTTTCTTACACCTGATATTACTGAAGAGTAATCCATAGGATCATTGAATTGTAAAACAACGTTTTGTTTAAAGTTTTGTCTTAATCGATATCTTACTGTATTTGGACCATTTGTTGAGAATACAAATATTACACCATATTTTAAACAATCTCTTGTTAATTGACCTAGTATATCTTCATATTCTTCATATGTTTCAATAAAAGCTTCAACATTGTTAATAACAATTACAATTAATGGTATTTGTTTACCACCATGGTGAATATAGAAATCATAAGATCCATTATAATCTACAAATATTTTCTTTCTTTCTTCTACAATTGCTAAAATCATTTTAAATAAATTAGATATTTTTTCTGCATCAGAAGAAAGCATTACTTCACCTACATGTGGGGCATTTCTAAACATCGTTAGAGTTTCTGCACCAAAGTCTAGGATATAGAAATTTACTTCTTTAGAATCATGGCTTGAAATACAAGAATAAATAATACTAGATAGCATTAATTCTTTACCACTACCAGCAGATCCATATATTATGGTATTACCATCTTGTGAAAGTGGTAATGTTAATAAGTTTTGGGCTTGGTTGTCTGGATCGTCATACTCTCCAATAATTGGATTGATAATATTTTTCTTAGCTTTATAGTGATATTTTTCTTTTAATTTATCTGTGAATATAACATTTGGTATTCTATCTAGCCATAATTGCTCAATAGAAACTTCTTCTTTTTTTGCTTGGTCTACTATATATTTTATAATGTTTGTAACTTCCTCACCTTTAGAAGCAACTACTACATCATTTTGTTTAGTATCAAGCGACTTAACAATAGCACCAACATTATCTACTATATTAATAGATTGGTCTACTTTTTTCTTTCTCTTTTCAGTTGGATAATATTGAGCTCCAGCCCAGGCTGCTTGACCCATAGCAAACAATTCGTTATAACCAACTTGTAGATAAAAACGACCTGTTGTTTTTAATTCAGCTGCATCTGGACATTTTATCATATCCATACTGTCTGATTTATCTTGAACTCTCAAACAAACTCTAAATTTAGAGTTTGACCATATTTGATCGTTGACAACACCACTTGGTTTCTGGGTTGCTAGAATCAAGTGGACTCCCAAGGAACGTCCAATACGGGCAGTTGAAATTAATTGTTCCATGAATTCTGGCCTTTGATCTTTCAACTCAGCAAACTCATCAGAAATTATAAACAAGTGAGAAATTGGTTTTTTTACTAATCCTCTACGATAAAGGCTTTGGTATTTATATATATCAATTGTACTTTCATCCAACTGGTCTCTTGCTTCATTAAATAATCTCTGTCTTTTTCTTAGCTCTGATTGAATAGATGCTAAGGAACGGTTCATTTCAACTGTATCTAAGTTTGTAATTGTACCAGCTAAATGTGGTAGTTTCATACCAGTTTCTTTATTTTCAAAAGCTCCTGTTAAACCTCCACCTTTATAGTCTATAAGTACGAATGATACTTCATATGGATGGTAGTTTAAAGCCATTGATAAGATATAAGTGATAATAAATTCAGATTTACCAGAACCGGTCATACCGGCAATTAAACCATGTGGTCCATGAGCTTTTTCATGTAAATCTAATTTAAATAATTCTCTTGATTTATCAATTCCTACTGGTGTTTGTAGTGACTTTGTTGGATCATTAGTTTTCCAACGATTTAGTATATTTAATTGGTCTACCATACCAACATTGTACATTTCTAGGAATGAAATACTATTAGGAAGTGTTCTATTTTCTTTTGATATATCTATTGGAATATTTGCTAAAATACGACAACACTCTTGCATATTAAGTGTTGGATCAAAGTCAGCTACAAATTCTTTTTGTTTATTAGCTACTAATTCATTTTCAAATACTCCGGATTTTTTATCTCCTATACTAATAAAGGTTTTACATTCATTAGGAATATTAACTAATCTTGGGCTAATTACAATTAAACTAAAGCCAAAATTGATAGGCATTTCACATACATCTTTAACTAGTTCAACATCTCTGACTAATTTATAATCATCTGTTATTAATAAATAATATGGTTTATATTTATGATAATCAGTTGTATTAATCTCTAAATTACCATTATTATCTTTAAACTTTCTAGCTTGCATTTCTTTTTCAAGTTCTAGAGAGATATATTTTGCTTCATCTATGTTGGTTGAATAGTATCTTATGGAATGATCATTATCCCAGTTATGAGGAGCCATTCTAATATAATCCCAATTCTTACTATTTTGTTCATTTGTTAATATTACTATTTTTAAATCTTCATAACTATGATAAGTTAGAGTTTGTAATATAAGTCCATCAATAAATTGTTTTTTATTTTCACCAGTTCCTATAATAGCAACAATATTTCTTTGAACAAAGTTTAGTGAGATAGGAACATTTTCTAGTGTTCTAGAAGTTGCTCCTACGTTGTATACTTCTTGTAATAAAGCATCATCTTTTAAAGAAAAATGTTTTTCTGGGGCAGAAATTACACCTTGTAATTCAGTAGTACCTACACCTAATCTTAAATCTAAGAAGTCGTCTTGGTCTATTTCTCTTTCCCATAAATTTCTTTTCTTTTGATATATAATTTCTTTTATTTGAGGTAATGGTAAATAATTATCTATTAGAATCTGTCTTTGTAACTTCATTTCTGTTTGAATTGCATCTTTTTTAGATTCTAAGTATTCGGTATATTTTACAAGTCTTTCGGCTTCTCTTTTCTTACGTTGTTTCTTTTGATATTTCTTTTGCATAGATGGCCATAATAACATAGTTGATATCATTGCACCAGACATTAGTAAGGTTGGTAGAGCTGTGCCTAAATCAGCAGTTCCATTAATAACACCTATTAATGAAGTATAACCTGTAGTCATGGACATCATAGCCATTGTAAGCATTGGACCTATGGTATATAGTAATGGAGTTTTGTCCTCTTCTTCTGCTCCTGGTGGGGGATCAATCACAATGTTACAAGGTTCAATTCTAGTTTTAAATCTAGGAGCTCTATAAAAATAGTCGTCTTCTTTAAAAAATTCAATACCCTCTTCATCAGGATTGTCAAATTCAGTTTGTTTTTGGATTATAGTACCAACGGTTTCAAATGAGGTGCTATCAATTCTTAAATAATCTGGAATATTATTCATAACTAAGGTATCTTTCATTACTACTATTTTTAGACCCATGATGAATATTATATCCCCATATTCTAATTGTTTTGTAGAAACGGTGTAATTATTAACATATGTACCATATTTACTGTTTAAATCTTGAATTATCCATACTCCGTTGTTGTAAATCAATCTAGCTTGTTGTCTTGATACTAAAGGAAAGTTATAAAAGATTTGGGCTCTATTATCAGAACCAATTAATATATCTTTTTGGCCTGATACTTTTAGTTTTAGAACTTGTTTGTCTGCTGATGGAGAGCAACATAAAATAACGTATTCATTATCTGTATTTATTTTTAAGAAAAATACACTATATTCTTTTAAAATGGCTGATTCTATGATTCTGTCTCCAGACATAATCTTAGTTTCAAAGTCACTTTTTATTTTCCATTCGCCATTATATTCTTCAACGTTTATAAGATTTCTAGTATTTCCAAAATAATCATTATCAGTTATCCAGTAATTCCCAGATATCTCGGTAGGTAATGTAAAATTGTAGATTTTTTTTCTTTTGATTAATCTAACGATCACTAGATATCACCCCGTATTATTCTATCTATACTCTATTATAGCTTTTATTCCAACATTTTACAACAAGAACAGAAGAATAATTTCATAGGAAATTATTCGCCCTAGTCCTTGCAGACCAGGATTCCTGCTTCATAGAGAAAGTACCCTTTCTTCTCCACAGGCTTAAATTCC
>CACZGA010000027.1 GCA_902780585.1 uncultured Erysipelotrichaceae bacterium
CTACATCAGATGGTGTGATAGGCAATATACCTATTATACAAGGTGAGACTGAGAAAAACGAAACTGGTGTAGCTGTATCCGCTACTAGTGAAGGCGAAAATGTTCTTCATGTCCATAGTGATGGGGCAAAAGGTAGAGCCTTACTTGTTACGAATAGTCAAATGGGAAATCTATCTGATCATGGAAAAACTGTTGCTTTGCCATTTTCAACTTCCACAGGAGCAGTTAATAATGAGACTGCAAGCCAGACTAGTGGGAAAATGCCTAGTGTAGAAGAATTGACTGCACAAGCTGTTGCACTTAATAAGGCTGGTAATTCAGAGGAAGCTAAAAAAATAATGGATGCAGTACATGAATTATTGGAAGGTAATGCACAACCAGAAGCTGGGAAACAAAAAGTGCTTGTAAATACAGCTGCTTAGGGGGATAATATGGAAACTAGTTTAATGGGAAAAGATATGACTAGAGATGATTATCAAGATTATATTGATAAGATTGTTAATATCTTTAGAATATCTGATAGTTATAGTTCTATCTTATTTGATCTTAAAATAAATAATTATCAAGCTTTGGCGAAGATGTCTATTATTAATAGAGAAGGTCAAAAGGAAGAATTTCATGATACTTTGTTAGAATGTAATCAAGATTTTTCTTCTTTTTTCTTAATACCTTTAATTCAAAAAATATGTGAGGTAGCAGAAGTAGAGACGAAAGATATTGTTAATCTTTCAGATGATGAGCTTGTTACTTTTAGAATGATAACAAAACATAATGATTTATTTACAGTTGATGGATTAAGTCCGGATGACGCTAATAGTTTATTATCTTTATCAAAACAAACTAATAATATTGAGAAAGAAGTTATTAGTAATGATAATAGTGGTGTTGGTGGGGTATCTAGCTTTTTACTTTTGATTGGATTAATTACAGTGGCTTTTATTGCTATGATAATGATTATTAGATAATTTGATAGTTGAAAGGAGATGTTCGTTATGCATAAGAGAAAAGTTACTTTTTATGCAAACATTCTTATCGTACTTTCAACTATTTTTATTTTTGCAGGAATTTTTTTAGAATTTTCTTCTTATAATAATGTTTATTTAGTAAATGAAATAGATATTGATGAAGAAGAGCCGGTTATTTCTATTACACCAGTTGATGGAAGTGAGATTATTACAGATAGTAGTATTACTATAGATAATTCAGATAATTTGGATACTTCTATTCAGTCTAAATCTGTTGGTACTATTGAAGAAGTAATAGATAGTAATGATAAACTTAGAAAAGAAATAGAGAAAGATTATAATATTAAGATATATTATGGGGAAGAGACTTCTAATTATACAGTTCAAGATATAACTACTTATCCAATTAATGATAAAGATGTTATTACTAATCAATTAAATAGACTTAAAAATACACTTGCTTTGTATCCTAAAGAGTTATTCCTTGAAATTAAAAATGGTGGGATACCTTTATCTATTTATTTAATTAATAATTATTCTGAAAATAGTGTAACAGGTGTTACTGATTCTAGTTATAATTACGCAATTATTTCTATTGCGGCAGTTTATCCATTAGAAGAATCTTTTTACCATGAATCATATCATTATATTGAAAGATATATGTTTAAAGTAGGAGCAAGGTTTAGCAGTTGGGGAGCTCTTAATCCAGAAGGATTTTCATATGGTTCTATTTATAATAAGTATTCATATGTTAATACATTTTTAGATACGGCACCTTTTGTTAATAATTATTCTCAAACATCAGATGCTGAGGATAGAGCTTCTACATTTGAATATATGATGGCTTCTAGTAAAGCTAGTTGCTTAAATAATGGGACAACTGTATGGCAAAAGGCTACTTATATATCACGTACAATAGAAGCTTCATTAGATAGTGTAAGACCAGATACTTTAGAGTATTGGGAAAGATATTTGTAAAGGAAGTATAAAATGAAAGAAATAGTTATTAATGATTACCAATTAAAAGATGAAGATATTTCTGAGAAAGTTGTAAGAGTAAAAGCTTTAATTATAAATTCTCAAGGAAAAATAATTCTTGCTCATAATAATAATACTTATCAACTTCCGGGTGGCCATTTGGAAGAAAATGAAACAACAGATCAATGTATTATTAGAGAAATAAAAGAAGAAACGGGGATTTCTTTAGAGGTTAAGGAAGGACCTTTTTTATGTATTACTACTTATGATAATAATTATTTTAATTCTGGTAGAAAAGTATTAAATATCATTTATTATTATCGCTTTTTTACTGATGAGGTTCCTAATTTTGAAGAAACTCATTATGATTCTTTAGAATTAGAGTCTGATTTTAATCTCTTTTATCTTAATTTTGATGGGTTTGAGTCTTTTTTACAGAAACATATGTCTTCTGGAGAAATAGATCCTAAAATAGGTAGAGAGATGCTACATGTTATGGATGAGTATCATAAAATGTTTCCTAATGAATAAAAACTCAATTTTAGTAAATTGAGTTTTTTGTTTGTTCTGATATTGTTTTATATTTGTTTTTCCTGTA
Source organism: uncultured Erysipelotrichaceae bacterium (assembly GCA_902780585.1). Classification (GTDB taxonomy): domain Bacteria; phylum Bacillota_I; class Bacilli_A; order RF39; family UBA660; genus UBA3789. The sequence goes on from CACZGA010000027.1 coordinate 2,542, forward strand.
TAATATTAGACGTTGGAGGGATATTATGGCAAAGAAAGAAAATAAAAATATACATGAAGTATCTATAAAAATAGAAGGAAAAGAATGGGAAGCTGCTGTTGATAAGGCTTTTAAGGTTAAACAAAAGACTGCTAAAGTAGATGGTTTTCGTAAAGGTAAAGTGCCTAGAAATGTTTATGAAAATAAGTTTGGTAAAGAATCTTTATATTTTGAAGCAGCAAATAGTTTAGTACCTGTAGCTTATGATAAGATGATGGCTGAGTCTAAGTTAGAACCTGTTGCTAGACCTAGTGTTGATATTAAAGATATTAGTGATAAAGGTGTAGAATTTAATTTTAAAGTTATTACAAAACCAGAAGTTACTGTTAAAAAATATAAGGGATTAAATATTAAACCTGATAAAGTAGAAGTTACTGAAGAAGAGATTAATCATGAACTTGGTCATTTATTAGAAAGATATACAGAGTTAGTGGTTAAAGACGGAGCTGTTGAAAATGGTGATGTAGCAATTATTGATTTTGAAGGATTTAAAGATGGAGTTGCTTTTGAAGGTGGAAAAGGAGAAAACTATTCTTTAGAGATTGGTTCTGGTTCATTTATACCTGGCTTTGAAGAAGGCGTTATTGGTATGAAAGTAGGAGATGAAAAAGATTTAGATCTTACTTTCCCTGAAGATTATGGTGTAGAAGATTTAGCTGGAGCTAAAGTAGTATTTAAAGTTAAGGTTAATGAAATTAAACAAAAACAAACTCGTGAATTAGATAAAGATTTCTTTGATGATTTAGGAATGGAAGGAATTGATACTGAGGAAAAATTAAAAGATGAAATTAAAGCTTCTATTCAAGCTCAAAAAGAAATGGATGCTGAAAATGCTTATATTGATAAAATTTTAGAAGAAGTTTCTAAAAATGTTGAAGTAGAAATTCCTGAAGAAATGGTAGAAGATGAAATTGATCATTTAATGGAACATTTTGAGCAACAAATTAAAATGCAAGGATTGTCATTAGATTTATATTATCAATTTACTGGTTCTGATGAGAAAGCTTTGAGAAGTCAAATGGAAAAAGAAGCTTACAAGAATGTATTATATAGATTCATGCTTGAAGAAGTTGGTATTTTAGAAAAAGTTGAAGTTACTTTAGAAGAAGCTGAGAAAGAAGCTGAGAGTTTAGCTGAAAAGTATCAAATGAAAAAAGAGGATTTCTTAGAGAAAATGGGTGGATTAGATTTAATTCAATATGATTTAAAAATGCACAAGACAATTGATTTATTAAAAGAATTAAATAAATAGGAAGTTTTTCTTCCTTTTTTTTGTTTTAATATTATTCATATGTAGTTAGGATTGATATTGTTTATATGAAACAGCCATTTATAATTAATACTTGTTAAGTAGTGTTATAAAGAAATTTTATAGTATTTTATTTACTATAAAATTTTTTGTTTTTGGTTGAAAAAAAATAGAATTAATTTATAATAGAGAACAGTATTTTAATTATTTGGGAGGTGTTACAATGAACGATAAATTAATTGTTTTAATTATTAATGATATGGTAATATTTCCTAATAATGAAGTAAGAATAGAATATGATAATACTTATGATAAAGCTATGATTGATATTGTTGATAAAATTGATGATAGTATGATGCTTATTGTTAATCCTATTGATGATAGTGGGGTTTCAGTTACTTCTTTTCCTAAGTATGGGGTACTTGGACGTTTAAAATTAAAAATGAATGTACCAAATGGGAAAACACGTATTGTTATTGAGGGAATTGAAAGAGTTAATATTTCTTCTTTTGAAGAAGATGGAAAATTTTTTAGAGCTAGTTATGAACAAATAATAATACCTGAAAGTTCAGATGATAAGGATTATTTTTCTATTCTGGTTAAAAGTTTAGAAAATTATATTAGTAAAGTTCCTTATATGGGTAATGCTATTATGAGTCAATTAAGTGGGGTTCATACTTTGGATGAATTATGTGATTTAATTGTTAGTTTTTTACCTGTAGGATATGAGGAAAAGAAAAAGTATATTACAACTATATCTCCTATTAAAAGAGCAAAGTATTTAATGGAAGATATGAATAGAGACTTAAAATTCGTAGAGTTAGAGCAAAAAATAGAATCTGAAGTTGAAAAAGAATTAAATGATAGTCAAAAAGAATATTTCTTACGTGAAAAAATAAAATTAATGCAGAAAGAACTTGGAGAAGGTAATAATAAAGATAATGAAGTAGAAAGATTATCTAAGAAGATTTCTAAGTTAAAATGTAGTGCTAAAATAAGAGAGAAAATTAAAAGAGAACTTGATCGTTATGATAGTTTAAATAGTAATTCTCCAGAACTTGGTATGGTACGTGAGTATTTAGATTGGATGATATGTTTACCTTGGAATCATTATACGAAAGATACAGATGATTTAGTTAAAGTAAAACATATTTTGGATTCATCGCATTATGCTTTAGAAGAAGTAAAAGATCGTATACTAGAGTATTTAGCTGTTAAACAAAATACTAATAATTTACGTAGTCCTATATTATGTTTAGTAGGACCTCCTGGTGTTGGTAAAACTTCTTTGGCACTAAGTATTGCGAAAAGTTTAAATCGTAGTACGGCTAAGATTAGTGTAGGTGGTATTAATGATGAAGCTGAAATTGTAGGACATCGTAGGACTTATATAGGTGCTAATCCAGGTAGAATTATTCAAGGCATAAGAAAAGCCGGAACACAGAATCCAGTCTTTATTATTGATGAAATTGATAAGATGACTAAAGATTACAAGGGTGATCCGGCTAGTAGTTTACTTGAAGTATTAGATCCCGAACAAAATAGTAAGTTTTCTGATCATTATATTGAAGAAGAATTTGATTTATCAAAAGTAATGTTTATTGCGACTGCGAATTATGTAGAACAAATTCCATATGAATTAAGAGATAGATTAGAAATAATTAATATTTCTAGTTATACAGAATATGAAAAAGTAGATATTGCTAAGAATCATTTAATACCTAAGCAATTAGAAGAACATGGACTTACTAGCTTACAAGTTCAGTTTGAAGATGAAGCTATTTTAACAATAATTCGTCACTATACAAAAGAAGCAGGTGTACGTGAGTTAGAGCGTTCTATTGCGACTGTATTAAGAAAGATTGTTAAAAAATTATTACTTAGTCGTGATATTGCTTTCTATTTTGTAGATAATGCTATGATAGAAGAATTATTAGGTAAGAAAAAGTATTTCTATTTAGATAATATTGATGAAAATGAAATTGGTGTTGTTAATGGGATGGCATATACAGTATTTGGTGGGGATATTTTACCAATTGAAGCTACTTTATTTAAAGGAAAAGGAGAATTAATTTTAACTGGTTCTTTAGGGGAAGTAATGCAAGAGTCTTGTCATATTGCTTTGGACTATATTAAGTCTAATATGGATGTATTTGATATTAATAGAGATGTTCTTGAAAATAATGATATACATATTCATGTGCCTGAAGGGGCAGTTAATAAAGATGGTCCTTCGGCAGGAGTTACTATTACAACTGCACTTATTAGTTTGTTTAGAAGACAAATTGTGGATAAAAAGATCGCTATGACAGGAGAGATTACTTTAAGAGGAAGAGTATTAGGAATTGGCGGTTTAAAAGAAAAGGTAATTGGTGCTCATAGAGCAGGAGTTAGAAAAGTATTTATACCAGTGGAAAATGAAAAAGACTTAGATGAAATTCCGGAAGATATTAAAAAAGATATTACTTTTATAAGTGTTCGCAATTATGATGATATTTATAATTCTTTATTTAAAAATAGTAAAAAAGGAGATTAGTATCTCCTTTTGTTGATAAAAAAATATTTGATTGATATAATAAAATAAATTAATTAGAAAAGAGGTTTATTATGGAACTAAAAGGAAGTAAAACAGAACAAAACTTATTAGCTGCTTTTGCAGGGGAATCTCAAGCTAGAAATAAATATACTTATTTTGCTAGTAAAGCTAAGAAAGATGGTTATGAGCAAATTGCTGCTATATTTGAAGAAACTGCTAATAATGAAAAAGAACATGCTAAAATGTGGTTTAAAGAATTACATGGAGGAGAAATCCCTTCTACAGAAGAGAATTTAGAGGCAGCTGCTGATGGTGAAAACTATGAGTGGACTGATATGTATGAAGAATTTGCTAAAGTAGCTGAAGAAGAAGGATTTACAGCAATTGCTAAAAAGTTTAGAGGTGTAGCAGCTATTGAGAAAGAACATGAAGAAAGATATCGTAAATTACTTGAAAATGTTAAAGGTGATTTAGTATTTAGTAAAGACGGAGATAAAGTTTGGATTTGTCGTAATTGTGGACATGTATGTGTTGGTAAGAGCGCACCAAAAGTATGCCCTGTATGTGCTCATCCACAATCTTATTTTGAAGTTAAAGCTGATAATTATATGTAAAAACTCTTCGGAGTTTTTTTCTTTTATGCTATAATATGAGTGGTTTTGGGGTGATAAAATGAAAAAACCTGAATTGTTAGTACCAGCTGGTAATATGGAATGTTTATATCAAGCTGTACAAAATGGGTGTGATGCGGTTTATTTAGCTTGTAAAAACTTTGGGGCTAGGAAGTTTGCGGCTAATTTTACAAATGAAGAAATAGTTGAAGCAATTCGATATTGTCATTTGTATGGAGTAAGAGTATTTGTAACAATGAATACTTTAGTTAAAAATGATGAAGTAGATGATTTTTTAAAACAAGCTTTATTTTTGTATAAAACTGGAGTAGATGCTTTAATTGTTCAAGATTTTGGAATGATATGTCTTCTGCGGGAGAAGTATCCTAATTTGGAAATACATGCTTCTACGCAAGCTAATGTTTGTTCTAGAGAAGTATGCAAACTATATTATAAATTAGGAGTTAAAAGAGTAGTTTTTGCTAGAGAATTAAATATTGATGAGATTAAGAATATTGATGTTCCAATTGAAAAAGAAGTATTTATACATGGAGCTTTATGTATTTCTTATTCTGGATGTTGTCTTATGAGTAGTATGTTAGGGGGTAGAAGTGGTAACAGAGGAGAATGCGCTGGAGTATGTAGAATGCCTTTTTCTTTAATAAAGAAAGATAAAGTTATTAAAAAGAAACAGTATCTTTTAAGTACTAAAGAGTTAAATACTATACCTTGTTTTGATGACTTATTAAATAGTAATATTGATAGTTTTAAAATAGAAGGTAGGATGAAAGGACCAATATATGTTGGTTTTATTACTAGACTTTATAGAAGATTAATTGATGGAGATGAATTGGATTTATCTGCGGAGTTAGATTCTTTAAGAACTATTTTTAATAGGGAATTTACCGTAGGTCGTTTATTTAGGGCTAGTGATGAAGAATTAATGAATACTATTTCTCCTAATCATATTGGTTTAAGAATTGGTAGGGTAGTTAAAGTATTAAAAAATAAAGCATGTATTCAACTTGATGTAGGCCGTTCTTTACACCAACATGACGCTATTCGGTTTCAAAAGAGTGGAGAGGGTTTTGTTGTTAATTATTTGTATGATGAGGCAATGAAACTTACTAATTTAGCTAATAATATATGTTATGTTGAACATACTGATTATTTAGAAAAAGGAGATATTGTTTATAAAACTCAGGATTTTTGTTTACAAAAAGAATTCCAAGATATAAATAAGAGAAAAGTTGAGGTTTCTTTTTCAGTAAAAGCTTTTGTAGGTAAAAAATTAGAAATTGAAATTAGTGATGGAGTGCATAGTATAATTGAGTATGGTGATATAGTAGAAGAGTCAATTAAAGCACCTCTTACTAAAGAATCTATTTGTAAGCATCTTGGTAAATTAGGGGATAGTTCATTTGTAGGTACTTTTAATATTAACTGTGATTCTAATATATTTATTCCTATTCAAAAAATAAATGATATTCGTAGAAAACTTGTTCTTAAGTTAATGGATATTCGTATGAATGATAAAAAAGAAGTAGTGGAAAAAGAAGTGTCTTTTGAATATATAACATATGAATCTAATAATTATTCTAGTGCTTTTGTTAGAACAGAAGAGCAATATTTAGCTTGTAGAAGATTACTTAAAGGAAGAATTTATACTGATAATCTATTATTATGGAATAATTATGAGAATAAAGATTCTTACCTTTACTTTTCACCATTAAGATGTTCTTATAAAATTAATAATTATTCACGGATGTTAGAGTCTGATTACAGGACTGATTTTAGTAATAGTATTGGGAATTATACTTTAAATGCTACTAATATTTATACGGCATATTACTTACGTAAATTAGGTTTATTATCATTATGTTTATCTGTTGAATTATCAAATGAAGATATTAATCAATTTATTAATTTATTTAGGGATAAATTTGGTTCTATGGACTTTGAAGTATTAAGCTATGGTAGAGTAGAAAATATGATTATAAAAGGTAATATATTAGGTTTAGATAGTAATTCTTATGATTACTATCTAGTTGATTCTAGAAGTAGAAAGTTTCCAGTATATTATGATGGAATATTAACTCATGTACTTAATCATGAAATAGTAAGTAATACTTGTAATTGTGGCAAAAGATATGACTTTTATGATGAGAAAGAGAAAGATATTATTAAGATTGTAAATAATAATTAATAATTGAAATATCTGTATAAAAATATAAATTAATATGATAAAATATTATTATGAGGAGTGGTATGGTGAAGAAAACTAAAGAAAATGAAACTAAGAATATTTTTCATAATTATATAATACTAGCTTTTGTATGTTTAGTTTGTATTGGTTTTACATTGTATTTATGTGAAATCTATAAGGTAAATGATGAAGAGAAGAAAAAGACTCCTGTTATTGATGGTATTTTATTAGAAATTTATAAAGATGATTTAGATCATTATGTTATGGATAATCCATCTGCTATTATATATATGTGTACTGCAAATGATGATGTTTGTAGAAATTTTGAAAAAGATTTTAAAAAATTACTTAGAAAAAAAGATTATAGGAATCAAATAATTTATCTTAATTTAACAGATATAGATCAAGATGTTTTCGTTAATGACTTTAATGCAAGATATCATTATAAAAATAAACTTACTACTAATTATCCAGCTTTTGTATTATTCGAAGATGGAGAAGTAAAAAGTATATTACAAGGAAAAGAAAATAAAACTTTGAAAATTAGTAAAGTAAAACAATTTTTAGAATTAAATGAAATAGGAGAGTAGTCTCCTTTTCAAATGGAGGTTAATAATGAATCATATAGTATTATTTGAACCAGAAATTCCACAAAATACTGGTAATATTATGAGAACTTGTGTAGCGACTAATACAAAATTGCATTTAATAAAACCTTTTGGCTTTGTACTTGATGATGCTCATTTAAAAAGAAGTGGAGTAAATTATATAGATAAATTAGAGTATTATGTTTATGAAAATTTTGCTGAATTTAAAGAGAAGAACCCAGGCGTTTATTATTATTTTACGAGATATGGGCATAAGCCTCATACAAGTTTTAATTATGAAAACTTAGATAATAAAGATTTATATTTTATATTTGGAAAAGAATCTACAGGTATTCCTAAAAGTATTTTACAAGAAGACTTGGAACATTGTATGAGAATTCCTATGACTGATAAAGTTAGGGCATTAAATGTATCTAATAGTGTGGCGATTGTTATTTATGAAGCTTTAAGACAACAGAATTATAATGATTTATTATTAGAAGAGCCTCATAAGGGTGCTGATTTTTTAGAAAGATAAAAATCCTTTTTTAAGGATTTTTTTATGATATAATTAATGAGAGGTAGATAAAATGAAAAATATAGAAATTAATGGAATAAAATATGAGGTTGTTAGGGATGATAATAATTGTGTTAATAGAGAAGAATTAGCTGAAAAAATAACTGATTATTTTGATAGTTATGATTATATTTTTGGGGATTATTCCTATGATAAAGTACGATTAAAGGGGTATTATGATTCTAAAAATAAGAAAGCTAAGGAGATAAATGATATTAAAAATTTAGATGATTATATAAAGAATTATTGTAGTTTTGGGGCAAGAGTTTTTTTGTTAAAAAAAATCAAATAAATAACTTGTATTTATTTCGAAATATGATAGAATTGTATTATATGGATAGTAAGGGAGGAATAATGTGGAAGCTGTAGAAAATGAAAAGACAATGATGTCAATAATTGCAGAAGATGGTTCTACTGAACAGGTAGAAGTTATTTTAGCATTTGAATTTAAAGATACTAAAAAAGAATATGTAATATATACTAAAAACGAGAAAGATGAGAATGGAAATGTTACTATTTATGTGTCTCATGTTGATCGATCTTCTAGCGAACCTAAATTAGTAGGTGTTGAGGACGAAGACGAGTGGAATCGAATTAAGGACGTATTACGTGAATTATCTAAACCAGAATAATAATTAAGGAGGTTTGACTTATGAATGAACAGGGTGTATTTACATTTAAATCAAGTGGATTAAATGAATTAATTGATTCTTTTTTACCAAAAGGATTTGTAGAGGCTGTAAACCAAGCTGGTCCTGTGATTGCAACAAAGGCAAGAGCACTTTTACTTCGACCAGCTAGTTATGAAAATGCTGCGGCAAGAATTAAAGATGGAATTGCTAAATCTATAGAAAATATTGCTAATAGTGAAGTTGCTCAAAGTATTGTTGATAAAGCAAGTGAATTTAGTAATAGTGTTGTTAGTAGTGATTTTGTTAATAATATTTCAGTAGCAGTTGATGAAGCTATTAATAATATTGCAAATAGTGAAACTGCTCAAAATATTGCTGATAAGGCAGCTGAATTTGGAGATAATGTTGCTAAGAATATTATAAAAGCAGTTGAAGTATCAGAAGAGAGAATAGAGGCATTAAAACAAGGTAATTTTGAACCTGTAGACTTTGCAGAAACTGTAAAAACTAATGGAGCAAAATTGGCTAATCGTGCTATTAAACTTACTGAACCTATGTTTGCTAGAATCGTACCTACTGCAAAAGCGTTTGCGAAAGCTGCTGTTCAAAAAGTTGGTAATGTTGTTAATGCTGCTAAGGAAAATGATAACGTGAGAGATGCAGTTGTTAATATAACTGATTTTGCTGCAAGAGCTAAAGAGAATGTAGCTGAACGTGTTGATTTTGCTGCGGATAAAGTTAATTCTGTTTATGAAGCAGCAACTGAAGCAATTAATAATTCTGATTCTTTAGAAGCTTTAAAGGATAAACTTTTACAAGTAAAAGCTGCTTTCCTTGAAGCTACCGAGAAAAATAAGGAAGCTATCTCTATGGAGGATGCTGCAAGAGCTGCTTTAGAAGCTGCTAATGATAGAAAAAAACAAGCTGAAGAAAAAATGTCTAAAATGATTGAAGTTATAACAGATAAGGTTGGAGCACTTCATACTCAAACTGCAGAAATAATAAATGCTGCAAATAGATTTTATGGGCAAGCAGAAGAAAATAACAAGATGGCTGAAGAAGTTGAGGATATGATAAATGGAGATGGAAAAATAATAGATTTTCCACAAGATGCTGCAGAATCAGAAAAGGGTAGAGCTAGAGCTGCATAAATATAAATATGATATTATGAAAGTAGAAATACTTTCTTTTTTTTGATAAAAAAAGTATCACTAGGATACTTCTTCATTTATGTTTCTTACTTCTTTTATTTCTGGTATTTCATTAATAATCATTTCTTCAATACCATCTTTTAGTGTTATATCGATCATTGCACAGTCTTTACAAGCACCTGTTAGGGTAACGTAGACTATTTTTTCTTTTTTATCATATTTGATAAATTCTATATTTCCGCCATCATTTATTAAGAATGGTCTTATTTTATCTAAAATTGCTATTATTTTTAGTTCTATTTCACTTTTTTTCATTGCTTTCACCGAAAAGATTATATCATTTTTTTTAGGTTACGTAAACTGATTCTTTTATTTTATGATATAATACATTGTGTAAGGGAGTTTTGCTTGTGAAAATGTATGAAGTAGGATCTATTGTAAGTGGTAAAGTAACAGGTATTGAAGAGTATGGAATATTTTTATCTTTAGATAATGGGACAACTGGTTTAATTCATATTTCCGAAATATCATCTGCTTTTGTACGCGATGTTTCTGATTATGCTAAAGTAGGTGATGTTATTAGTGCAAAAGTTTTAGCTTATGATGAAAAAATGGATAAATTAAAATTAAGTATAAAATATGCTGAAGATGATAAGAAAAAGAATACTAATCGAGAAATCGTTGAAAATGGAAGAGGCTTTGATGGTTTAAGGGAATCTTTGGATTTTTGGATTGATGATAAACTAAAAGAAATACAGCAAAAAGAAAAAATTAGCTAATTTTTGTTGACAAAACAGCAAGAAATTGGTATATTTAATACTGTCAACTGATGTTGGTGGGATATTTTTGGGCGATTAGCTCAGTTGGTTAGAGCACCTGCCTTACAAGCAGGGGGTCACAGGTTCGAGTCCTGTATCGCCCACCATTTGCCGAAATAGCTCAATTGGTAGAGCAACTGACTTGTAATCAGTAGGTTCCGGGTTCAAGTCCTGGTTTCGGCACCATTTTTTTTGGAGAGGTAGCGAAGAGGCTAAACGCGACAGACTGTAAATCTGTTCTCTTTGAGTTCGATGGTTCGAATCCATCTCTCTCCACCACTTTTGTTTTTGCCTCGTAGCCAAGTGGTAAGGCATCAGACTTTGACTCTGACATGCGTTAGTTCGAATCTAACCGAGGCAGCCAATTAATATGATCTGTTAGCTCAGTTGGTAGAGCATTTGACTTTTAATCAAAGGGTCATGAGTTCGAATCTCATACAGGTCACCATGTTGTGCCTGAGTGGCGGAATTGGTAGACGCACAGGACTTAAAATCCTGCGAGAATCAACCCTCGTGCCGGTTCAAGTCCGGCCTTAGGCACCACTTATATGGAGGAATACCCAAGTCTGGTTGAAGGGACCGGTCTTGAAAACCGGGAGGTCGCGCAAGCGGCGCAGGGGTTCGAATCCCTTTTCCTCCGCCACTTATATTTTATATATCGCGGGATGGAGCAGTTTGGTAGCTCGTCGGGCTCATAACCCGAAGGTCAAAGGTTCAAATCCTTTTCCCGCAACCAATTTATTTATATGGTTCCTTGGTGCAGCTGGTTAACACGTTTGCCTGTCACGCAAAAGATCGCGGGTTCGAGTCCCGTAGGAACCGCCATTATTTGGCTTCATAGCTCAGAATCCCTGTGTCGCTGGTTCGATTCCCGCTGGAGCCACCAATTTATTGTTTTTTAGCTAGTAGCTAGGCTCAATATCTCGCGCTCGTAGCTCAGTTGGATAGAGTGTTTGGCTACGAACCAAGAGGTCGGGGGTTCGAATCCCTCCGAGCGCACCATACTCGGGAAGTGGCTCAACTTGGTAGAGCACTTGGTTTGGGACCAAGGGGTTGCAGGTTCAAATCCTGTCTTCCCGACCATTGAATATTAAAACAACTTTACTATAAGTTGTTTTTTTTTTTTTGATTCTGTGTTATAATACGTACGCATAAAAGAAGAAAGGGGAAGTTTATGAATATATATCTTGTAAAAAAAGAACCTTGTAATAGTGAAATAAAAAAGCCTAATTCTAAGGATTTAGAAGCTAAAGCATTACGTATTGCTAGAAACCAAAGATCGTTAGACAGATATAGAGCTAATATTATAGCAGAAAAGAAAAAAGCAGAAGATTTGATGGGGATGTCTTTTCTTGAAGAACTACGTAAAACTGGAAAAGCTGTGAAAGATTTGGCTTTGCTTGGTTCTATATTTGGTGGAAACGATGAAGCTCTTACGCAAGGTTTTTTGGATTATTTTAATGAAAATGCTCATCGTATGAGTCCACAATCTTTACGTCGTTATAAACAATTTATAATTTTAGTTAGGCGTAAAATTGAAGAAGCGGATGCAAAATTTATAAGGGAAGAAAGGGAAAGAGAAAGACATGCTTATATAGATGATGTGACTTTAGATTTTGTTTTGGAAAACTTTGAAAGCATTAAAATAATTGATGGCGAGGCTATTTGTTCGGATCCTGAAATAATGGAAGATTTTTTTTGGGAAGCTGATATTGATTTTAGGGATAGCAATTATGTTAATGGTATTATTATAGAGTTATATAATATGTTGGAAGAGGATGCAAAGGCTGCAGAATTTGATGGAAACAAAAAAATTGGAGAAAAAAAGAAATCCTAAAAATTGCTATTTCTTTTTTTTGTTGTATTTGAAAAGATATGATGCTATAATAACGAGTATTAAGGAGGTAATACATAATGAGTCAAATTTTAACTAATGGAGTAGAGCAAAATGTCACAGGGGCATCACGTTTAAGTGGTGAGATTACCTCTAGTGATTTAAGTAATAGTGCTATTGCTAAAAATAAAAAAGATATGGCAAAAGCATTGAAAAATTTAGAGACTCCTCAAGATAATAATGGGAAAGGTAATAAAATTAGGGAGAAAAATACAGGACGTATGTTTGAACGCTATGAAGCGTTCATAAGAAGAATTGAAGGTCAAAAGAATCGTGCTAAAATTAGTAGTATAGAATCTGCTATTGACGATTTGATGCTTCAATATATAGAATTTGCACCAGGTTTGAGTGGTGGTAGATTAGATATTTTGGAGAGAACAATTTTAAGTAAAGTTTTAGGGTTAGTAGATAGTCGACGCCATGTTGCAGGTGGTTTGCCTAATGGATATGTTGCTGTTGAAGTTAGTAATAAAAGTAAGAGCACTGTAGATCCTATACAACTAGATATCCAAAATGCTGTTTTGGGTTATGCTGAGAAACTTGGATTTGAATTAGCAGATGGAGAAGTTAGAAGTTTATTAATTGAAGCAATTATGGAAAGATTTAGTATTTCTAAAGATGATGTGACAGTTATTAATGCAATAGATGGATATATTAATAGTGCTTGTGAATTAATATTTATGAAAACTACACCAGAAGTAAATAATAGATCTACTAGTGTTACTACTGGGGGAAAATAAGATAAAAGAAGGCATAGTGTATGCCTTCTTTTTATTTATTTGTTAATCTAAAGAAGTTTATAGATGGTCTACAGAATAGTCTTATGCCTTTTTCTGAACCTAGACCACTTGATATGTATAAATCTGAATCTTTAATATTATAGTGTTCGTTATTATATTTTAATGCACCTTTTTCTTTTATTAATGGATAATTGATAAATGGAATACGAATTGTTCCATTATGAGAATGGCCAGCTAAGAATAAATCAGTGGGGTAGACATTTATAATATCATCTACAACATCTGGTTCATGTAGTAAGCTTATTGTAAATATATTGGCGTTATGAGTTTCTCCGGTGAAATAATTATAAGCATTTTCTATATTTTGATTATTTTTGCTTGAAGATAGTCCTACTAATAAGATTGGTTCATTACTATCTTTATATAATAATTCAGACTCGTTTCTTAATAAAGTAAAAGAACTTTGATTATATATGGTTGATATTTCTTCAGTATCTGAGTCTCCTAATATAGCATATTTTCCTAAAGATGAAGTTATACTTTTTAGCTTGTTAGTTAATTTTTCTTGTTTTTTTGTTGTTAGGGAATAATCTTTTGATATTAAGTCACCGGTAAAAACTACTAAGTCTGGTTTTCTTTCATTTATTAGTTTAATAGTATTATCTAGTTCTTTAAATGAAAATGTACTACCAAAATGTAAGTCGCTTATTTGAATAATTTTTATACCATTAAATGAAGTTGGTATTTTTTTATTTTTTATTCTGTATTCCCTTACTACTACTTTTACAGTAGAAATATATGTAGTATATCCATAAAAACAAGTTGAACCTATTAATACTATTAATATTATAATTATTAGGCTTTTTATTATTTTTTTTCTTTTTTCTTTGTTTTGTTCTTTTTGGATTTCTTTATGTATTTCTTCGTTTATTTCTTCTCTAGTCATATTCTCACCAATTATATTTTATCATATTTTTGTGATATGTGATATTTTTCTGAAATGAAGGTAAAAAACTTTATACTTTTCTTTTGATTGTGATATGATAATAGCAGTAAGTAGAAAGGTTGTTGATAAAATGAAGAGTAAAATATGGGTTATATTTGGTATTGTAGTTATTGGCTTATTGTTTTTAACAACAATGATACCTCAAAAAGAAGAGGAAAAAGTAGAAGAAGATTTATTGGGTATTGATTATAATATTGAAGGTAATCTTGCAACTTTGAATTATGATACTACTAATCCGGTAGTAGCAATGTATATTAAAGGTTATGGTTCTATTGTGATGGAGTTATATCCTGATATTGCGCCTAATACGGTTAATAATTTTATTTCATTAATTAAAAATGGTTTTTATGATGATAATACATTTCATCGTTTAGCAAAAGGTTTTGTTTTACAAGGAGGAGATCCTACTGGTAGTGGTAATGGTGGGCCTAGTTATACTATTGCGGGAGAGTTTAAAGAGAATGGATTTGAAAATAATTTATCACATGAAAAATGGGTTGTTTCAATGGCAAGAACTTCAGCAGATATGGATTCAGCTGGTAGTCAATTCTTTATATGTTTAGAGGATGCAACTTATTTAGATGGAAGTTATGCTTCTTTTGGAAAAGTTATAGATGGCTTTGATACAATTAAGTTAATTGAAAAAAGAGAACAAGTTGTGGATACTGAAAGTGGTGCTTTAAAAGAAAATTTAACTTTAGTTAAGACTGTTATGGATTTAAAGGGAAAAGAATATCCTGATGTGAATATTATTGGTTAGTATATGTTATAATTCTATTGTTGTTTTGGATGTGATACTGTGATTAAAGAATTAAAAAAGAATATAAAGTTTGCCTGGAAATATGCAAAGGATGAAAAGTTTAAAATTATTGGATTAGGTATTTGCACTTTTTTGCATATTATAATTAGTGTAGTTGCGCCTCTTGTTAGTGCGCAAGTTATTGTGAAGTTAACTGATAATCAGTTAAAACAAGTATTTTATTTAGCTGTTTTATTATTTATTATTAATATTATTAGAAGAATGCTTGATTATTTGTGTAGTTATTTTTCACAAGTTACTTATCGTGAAACGTTTACTAGACTACAGTTAGATTTAGGTAGAACTATTTTAAAATTGAAAAATTCTTGTGTTGATGAGAACTCTTCAGGAGTATTTATACAAAGACTTACTGGAGATACTGGTAAAATAGCTGATGTTTTTAATTTGATTAATTTTCATTTGTTAGATATTTTAACGGATATAGGTATATTTGGGGCAGTTTTCGTAATTGATGTTCGTATTTTTGCTTACTTAATTTTAATGGTTTTAATAATTGGTTTTCTTGAGAGAAAAAAGATTAATGTTATAACTGAAAAAGATAAGATATTAAGAAAAGAAAATGAAAATGTATCGGGTTTTATTGGAGAATTAGTACGTGGAGTACGAGATATTAAAATGTTAAGTGCAGAGAAAAGCTTTTTAACTAGTTTACAAGGAAGATTAGTTTCTCTTAATCAAAAACGTTATGATATGAGTAGTACTGGTAGAAATTATCAATTAGGAATTGGTAGTTTACATGAGATATTTGATTTAACAATGATTGCATTAATGCTTTATTTAATATCAATTAATGAGTTAACTGTGGCGTTAGCTTTAGTTGTTCATAATTATTTAGGAAGGGCTAGTTATGCGGTTAATAGTTATAGTCATTTGTTGGAGCAATTAAAGAACTTTAATTTATCAGCAAATCGTATATTTGATATTATTTATAGTAATGAGTTTCCTAAAGAAAAGTTTGGAAAAAAACATTTAGATAAAGTTAATGGTAATTTTGAATTTAAAAATGTTACTTTTTCTTATAAAGATGATGAAGTGGTATTAAAGAATTTAAGTTTCAAAGTAAAACCTAATTCTACGGTGGCTTTTGTTGGTAAGAGTGGGGCAGGGAAAACTACTATTTTTAGTTTGTTATGTAAAATGTATGAACCTACTGAGGGTAATATATTTATAGATGGAATTGATATTAGGGAGTTAGATCGTGAATCTATTCGGGATAATATTACGATTATTTCACAAAATCCATATATCTTTAATGTTAGTATTCGTGATAATTTGAAATTAGTAAAAGAAGATGTTACTGAAGAAGAAATAGTGGAAGCGTGTAGGGCTGCCTGTTTAGAAGATTTTATTTCATCTTTGCCTTCTGGGTATGATACTATTGTAGGAGAAGGTGGAATTAGTTTAAGTGGTGGTCAGAGACAAAGATTGGCGATTGCGAGGGCTTTAGTTCAAAAAACAAAAATCATCTTATTTGATGAAGCTACTTCAGCTTTGGATAATATTACGCAAACTAAGATACAACAAGCAATTGAAAATATGAAAGAAGATTATACAATATTAATAATTGCTCATAGATTATCTACTATAATTAATAGTGATAGAATATTATTTTTATCTGATGGTAAAGTTATGGCAGAAGGTACGCATGATGAATTATTAAATAATTGTCAGGATTATAGAGATCTATATGATGCTGAAATTGAAAAATAGAGGGAACTAGATTAGTTCTCTTTTTATTAATTTTATTTATAACCTTTGACTTTTTTATAAAAATATGTTATAATATGTACACATTTGAGGAATACAACTAGATTTATAGGGGGTTCTTATTATGAAAAAAGGTAATCGTGTGTTAGCAATATTAGAAGTTATTGAATTAGTATTATCTATAATTGCGGTTATATTATTAACATTATTATTTCGTTATGAAACATCCAATAATAGATATATATTTTTAATGGTGGATTGTTATGTTATTTATTTAATGTCTAAAACTATAACTGAATTTACTAAGAGAATTCAGAGAAGACGTATTATAAAACAAGAATTAGATTCTTTTCCTAAGAAAGTGTCTTTTTAATGATAAATAGGAATTAAATGAGGTGTTTGTTGTGAAATTTTTTGATGGTATTACTAATAGAGAAGATTTGAAAAAAGCATATCATGCATTAATGAAGGATAATCATCCTGATACTAAGCCTGAGGATGAGAGGGATGCTTATACTAAAATATGTCAAGCTATAACAGATCAATATACTTCTTTATATATAATTCTTCCAAGTGCAGATGATTTGGGATTGGATAAAAAAGATAAAAATGGTTGGGGGGAAGCATATCGTGTATTTGGTGATATTAGACAGGGTTTGGATAAGCTTCCAATTTATAGGAAATATTATAAAAAGAATTTCTATGAAAGTTATCCTGATGATGACCCTGGTGTTGTTCAAAAAGGTGTTTCAGAGTATGAAGATGGTATTTTGTATGCTAATGAATGGTATATTAGTAAGTTAGATACTATTTGTTTTAATAAATTACATCTTTCTTTAGATGAGGTTAACACGTTATATGAACTATGTGGACGAAATGCAGAAAAATTTAAAAGAGTTATTGCTTTCTTTTCTACTTTAGCTATTGCGTCTTATGATATTCATGCTAATTTGGCGGCTGATAATCCTGTTCCATTTTTTGATGATGAAATACCATTGGAGGGAATACCTGATTATAGTTCGTCACTGGTTTTTAATAGTATTGATAATCCTGATCTTTGGAAAAAATATATGGATGATTATACTTGGAGGTCTTTTGCAACATTTTGTGGGTTACAGAGGGACTCTTTTGAAAGAAGATATATTTCAAAATTAACGGAGACACCTAGAATAGAGAGAAGATGATAAAAGCCAATTGATATTGGCTTTTTTTATTTATATATTGACATAATTGCTAAACAATATTATATTTATTTCATAAGTGTGATGACGGGTGTGGAATACCCAGAGCAGTATAGTATCGAGCTGATTCTTCTAGAATAAGTAAGGTGGAACCGCGGAGTTTACTTCGTCCTTACGTTATTCTAGAAGTTTTTTGTTTTTTACTATATAATAAGGAGGATTTTTTATGGAAAAGTTAACAATGGAAAAATTAGTTAATTATTGCAAACAATATGGTTTTATATTTCAAGGATCTGAAATATATGGAGGTTTATCAAATTCTTGGGATTATGGTCCTTTAGGAAGAGAATTAAAAGAGAATATTAAAAGAGCTTGGTGGAGAGAGTTTATTCAGAAAGAGAAGAATAGTTATGGATTAGATGCTGCTATTATTATGAATCCTGAAGTATGGGTTGCATCTGGTCACGTAGCAAGTTTTGCTGACCCTTTAGTTGATTGTAAAGCATGTAAGGCAAGACATAGAGCTGATAAATTGATTGAGGACTTTACAGGAGGAAAAGAGACTGGTGATGGATGGGACAATAAAAAGTTAGAAAAATATATTGCTGATAATAATATTCCTTGTCCTAAGTGTGGAAAAAGTGATTTTACTGAAATTAGAAAGTTTAATTTGTTATTTGAAACTCATATTGGTGTTACTGAAGATTCACAATCTAAAGTATATTTACGTGGAGAGACGGCTCAAGGTATATTTGTAAACTTTAATAATGTACTTAGAAGCCAAAGAGCAAAGGTACCTTTTGGAATAGGGCAAATAGGTAAGGCCTTTAGAAATGAAATTACACCTGGTAACTTTACTTTTAGAACAAGAGAGTTTGAACAAATGGAGTATGAGTTTTTCTGTAAACCAGATACTGATTTAGAGTGGCATAAGTATTTTAAAGAAAAATGTTTAAAATTCTTAGAATCTTTAGGATTAAAAGGAGATAATTTAAGATATAGAGATCATTCTAAGGAAGAATTATCGTTCTATAGTAAGGCAACTACTGATATTGAATTCTTATATCCTATGGGTTGGGGAGAATTATGGGGAATTGCTGATAGAACAGACTATGATTTATCTGTTCACGAAGAGCATTCTAAAACAGAACTTAAATATTTAGATCCAGAAACTAATGAAAAATATGTACCTTATGTTATAGAACCATCTGTTGGAGTTGACAGATTATTACTTGCTATTTTATGTAATGCTTATGAAGAAGAGGAATTAGATAATGACACTAGAGAAGTTTTACATATTCTTCCTTCTTTAGCACCTTATAAAGTTAGTGTACTTCCTCTTGTTAAAAAGTATCATAGCGATAAAGCTAATGAAATCTATCAAGAACTATCTAAATACTTTATGACTTCTTATGATGAGACTGGAAGTATTGGTAAAAGATATCGTAGGAGTGATGCAATTGGAACTCCTTGGTGTATAACAATAGATAATGATACCTTAGAAAATGGTACTGTTACTATACGAGATCGTGATACGATGGAGCAGATTACTATGAAGGTAGATGAGGTTATTCCATACATTCAAGAAAGAATTCAATTTTAGAATTCTTTTTTTTGTGTAAAGTTTAAATTTTTTTTTACAAAGATTATTGCATGTTTTATTTTTGTAATTTATAATTGGATTATAGAATATGATAGATGTTTTCTATAGGAAAGGGATGAAATTATGAAGAAAACAAAAAGAAGATTGAGTGTCATTGTATTATTACTTTTATTAATGTCTGTAACAATCGGTTATTCTGCTTTAAGTTCTAACTTAGATATTACAGGTACTTCTAAAATTAGTAATGCAAAGTGGGATGTTCATTTTGATGAGCCTACAGTTACTACAGGAAGTGTTACTGCTACTAATCCACCAGAACTTTCAAATGAGGATTTAAGTATTACTTATTCAGTAGTCTTAACTACTCCAGGTGATTTTTATGAATTCACAGTGGATGTTGTAAATGATGGTACTGTACCTGCAAAACTTAATGCTGTTCCTACTATTTCTGGTGTAAGCCCTGCTCAAGATGTATATACAAATTATACATTCACACATGCAAATGGAAGTGCTGTAGCTGCTGGAGAAACAATTGCTGCTGGAAATTCTGCAAGTTTTAAAGTCAGAGTTGAATTTGATCGTAATATTGCTGCTTCTGATTTACCAGAACAAGAACAAACTATGAATTTAACAGTATCAATGAACTACGTTCAAGCTTAATAGTAATTATTACAAAGAGTAACTACCTACGGGTAGTTTCCTTTGTAATTTTATATATTTATCATTGATATGGTAGATATATAAAATTATAAAGAATAGAAGGGAATTTACATGGATAAAAGAAGTTTTAAAACTAGTATCTTATTAATTGTATTTTTACTTTATACATTTTTATATAAGTTTTTAATTTTCCCTAATTATATGAAGCATTCTGATATAATTACAGCATCTTTTTTTATCTTGTATTTATTTGCTTCTATAAAGTGTTTAGGTTATCGTAGGGATAAGATGACTATTTTAACAAGGAATATTTTAAAAGTACTTATATTCCATTTATTATTGTTTTTTATTGCACTATATGGAGTAGGATTCTTTGTAGGATTTTTAAAAAATTCTTATTCAAGAGCTCTTTACTCAATATTTGATAATGCATTTGGTCTTTTACTAATTATTATATTAGAAGAAGTATTACGATATGTAATAATATGGGCTAATAAAGATAAAAAGCATTATGTGATTTTATTTACATTAGTTCTTATTTTATTTGAATGTTTTATGGGAATACGTTCTATTGATTATAGTGATTGGACTAGTGTCTTTAGAGCAACTGCAACTATTATTTTGCCTGTTATTGTTAAGAATGTAATGTTAAGTTATCTTTGTTATCATGTTGGGTATAAGATTCCTTTACTATATAGGGTGGTAATGGATTTATACATATTTATTGTCCCTGTTGTGCCTAACTTAGGTGAATATGTTAATTCTATGGTTTTAATTAGTTTACCACTTATGATATACATTAGTTCATTAGGAATGGTTGATTATCATACTGGTAAAGAGGAACCTGTTTTAAATAAATCTAATTTTGATTTACTTGATATTCCTATTTCAATTGTACTTATTACTGTTGTTTGTTTAATATCTGGTTTGTTCCCACATTTTATGGTAGGTGTTGGGTCTGATTCTATGAGTCCAGTTATTAATAAAGGGGATGCGGTAATAATACATAAAGTTAAAGATGTTTCTTCTGTAAAGAAGAAAGATATTGTTGCTTATCAAAAAGGTGATAAATTAATTATTCATAGAGTTGTTAGTATAGATGAGAAAAATGGAAAATTATATTTTACAACAAAGGGTGATGCTAACGGAGGAAATGACCCTGAAATTGTAAAAGAAAGTCAAATAAGGGGAGTAGTTAAAGTTAAAGTTCCTTATGTTGCTTATCCAACGGTTAGACTTAATGAATATTTAAATGGAAGGTGATTTTTGTGAGATTAAAAGGTTTACTATTAGTTATTGCAGGTATTCTGTTAGGCCTTGTTTCATATGTTTTACTACATGAATCATATTTTGGTTATTTAGTGTTAATACTAGCTATTGCTGTAGTACTTGTTATTATGGGTATTAATTTAATTCATGTTGGAAGTAGTCCAGAAAAGATGTATGAAGCTAATGTTAAAGATATTTTAGTAACTTTTGATTCTATTTTAATTCAGAATAATGAAGTACCTAAAATTGATGGTAGAAATGTTATTATTGTAGAATCTATTGATGATTTAGTAGATGCTCAATTAGAGATAAGAAAACCAATTTGTTATTTTAAACAAACTGAATCATGTGCTTTTGTATTATTAGATGATAAAGAAGCTTATGTTTATGTTGAAAAATTAAATGATGATGTAGTTTCTCCTTTAGAAATAGCGATTAAAGATGAGAAAATAAAAAATAAAAGTGTTAATGATGTTGATTCTGAGATGTTAAGGGATATAGATAAGACTACTATTGTTAGATTATCTAATAGAAAGAGTTATAAAATATCACCTATTCGTAAGAAGGCAAAAGAATTAGAAAAGCAGAGATTGGATGAAATAAATAAGGATACATCAGAGAATGAAGTGGAGAAACAGGCACCTGTTGAAATGAAAAATGAAGAAGAAAAACAAGTATCTGTTGAAGTGGCACCTGTTGTTAGTGAAAAGCCAGAGAATGAATTAGAGAAGCAAGTACCTGTTGAAATAAATAATGAAGTTGATAATCAAGTGACTGGTACAATAATTAATGAGGCAAAAGAAAATGAAGTAGTTATAAATGATGAAGCTAATATAAGTGACATTGATAATGAAAATAAAGATGTGTTACCAGAAGGGTTAGAAATATTGTAATAATAAAATACATGAGTATTCATGTGTTTTTATTTATGATATAATACTATTGGATTTTATTATGGAGGTGTTTTATGGTTAAAATAGGTATTCCTTTAAGATATAATCATATGAGTGATGGAAGATGTATTTTATATCTTTCGGAAAGATTAAGAAGGACTATGCAGAAAGCAGAGGCTTTTATTGTTCCCATTGTGCAAGTACAAGATTTAGATTATATGGATACTAAATATACAGAATTTCCAGAATTAACAGATGATGAAAAAAAGATAATTGATGATTATTTGGATATGGTCGATGGGGTGTTATTTCCTGGAGGAATTAAAATTTCCCTTTTTGATAGATATTTACTAGATAGGTGTGTAGAAAGAAATATTCCAGTACTTGGTATTTGTTTAGGTATGCAATTATTAAGTTCTTATAAACATGATTTTAAAATGATTGAAAATGATTCAAATATTAATCATCGTCAAGAAAATGATGATGAATTAACACATAAAGTTTCTATTGTAAAGGATAGTTTGTTATATAAGATTATTAATAAAGATGAAATAATGGTTAATAGTTTTCATCGTTATCATGTAGGAGAATGTCCTAATTGTATAGTTAATGCTTATAGTGAAGATGGTTTTATTGAAGGGATTGAAAGAAGAGATGGAGCTTTTTTCTTAGGAATTCAATGGCATCCTGAAATTAGTTATGAATTTGATGAAGATTCTAGAAAAATAATAGATACTTTTATTAAAAAAAGTTTAGTGCTCGAAATGGGAAAAAAAAGACACATATTGTTACCTATGTTACAATGTAAGTGACGAAACTATACATTTAAGGTAACTAAAATATGTGCTTTTTAATTGTATCAAGGAATGGAAATAGCTGAATTTTAGATAATGGTGAAAGGCCTATTAGTCGTGAAATAAAAAGGGGATTGGTCATAGTTGGTGTTTATAATTGGAAAGAGTAGACTTGGTAATACTGGCCTTTTGTCTTTTTATGTGTTATATTAGACAAAGGGGAGGTTTTAAAATGGTGCTTCGAAAAGTTATGTTTCCGTCTCCTACGGTAAAAATTGAAGAACAACCTAAAATTTTATCAATGTATTATGGTGGAAATGGTGATGTTTATTGGGACATTCAGTATAAGGGGCTTGAAGATAATTTGTTTGATGGAGAAATTGAAGTTGGTCAAGAAATTCCTGAATTGTTTGAACAATTTAACATTTTATATAATGGAATTGTTGATCGCTTTGGAACTGAAAATTTTATTGGTGGTAGACTATTTAATCCAGATACTAATACAATAACTTGGTTTTCTGATAATGATATAAGTTTTAAGGAAGCTAATATTTTATATATTACAAAAGGAGAAAAATCATTTAAAATTAGAATAGTTGCCCAATTAGCAGAAGATGGTAAAGTAAAAGATGAGGGACAAAACGGAAATTTAATTGCTGTTCGTTTTCGTACTGAAGGTAGCAGATATGATGATTGTTTTCGTTTTTTTACAGATATGTATCAATCATTAATGGCTATTCTAAATGAAGAATCATCCAAAGGGAAGATGCTTTTAAAGCAAAAACCAGAAGTATAATTTTATAATAAAGAATGTTGTTTTAATAAAAAAAGTGTTGACAAAATATATTTTTATGATAGACTATTACTAGTCAAGAAAAAAAGGAAAGAGATTTATATCCACCTGATCAGCGAATAGCGTTGTATGGTTTTTAAGTGGATATAAATTTTATATCTGCTTTTCTTATTTTATGGAGGTGTTATTTATCGCAAAGGATAATAATAACATGTTGATTAATGATCAGATTAGGGTTCCAGAAGTATTAGTAATTGGGCCTAATGGAGAACAAGTAGGGGTTAAGTCTATAAGTGACGCTAGAACTTTAGCTAGTTATGCGGCGCTTGATTTAGTACTTATTAGTCCTAATGCTAATCCACCGGTTTGTAAAGTAATGGATTATAATAAATTCCGTTATGAAAAACAAAAGAAGGCAAAAGAGGCTTTAAAGAAACAAAAAGCTAGTATGTCTGAATTAAAAGAGTATCGTTTATCGCCTGTTATTGATGTTGGAGATTTTGAAACTAAATTGAGAAATGCAACAAAGTATCTAGAAAAAGGTGATAGAATTAAACTTACTATTCGTTTCAAGGGTCGTCAAATGGCTCATACTGAATTAGGTAGGGAAGTTCTTGATCGTTTTGCCGACAGAGTAAAAGAAATTGCAGATGTAGAACAAAGTCCTAAGCTAGATGGTAGAACTATGACTAGTGTTTTAGCGCCAAAGAAAGACAAATAATTAAGGAGGAGATAATATGCCAAAGATTAAGACACATAAAGGTACTGCAAAAGTAGTAAGAAAACGTAAAAATGATGTTGTAATTGGAAAACCAGGAAGTAGACATAATACTGGTAAGAAAAGTGCTAATTTCAATAGAAGCTGTAGAAAGGGATCTAACCTTAGTAAGGCAGATCAAAATAGATTAAAGAATATAATCTAATTAATTTTGAGGAGGAAGATGTATGGCAAGAGTAAAGAATGGAGCAGTTACAAAAGCTCGTCATAAAAAAGTATTAAAAGAAGCTAAAGGTTATTTTGGTAGTAAACATAGATTGTATAAATCTGCTAAAGAACAATTAATGCATTCTGGACAATATGCCTTTAGAGATAGAAAGCAAAAGAAGAGAGATTTCCGTAAATTATGGATTACTAGAATTAATGCTGCTTGTAGACAAAATGATATTTCTTATTCAAGATTTATTGAAGGTCTTACTAAAGCAGGTGTTGAAGTTAACCGTAAAATGTTAAGTGAAATCGCTATTAGTGATCCAAAGACTTTTTCAGAATTAGTAAAAGTTGCTAAAGATGGAAAAGCTGGTAAAATTACAAAGGCTACTGAAGTTACTGGTAATGAAGTAACTATAGGAGCAGCTAAAGCAGAAAAGAAAGAAACTACTAAAAAAGAAACAGTAAAGAAAGATACTGCTAAAAAAGAAGAAAAAGAAGAGAAGAAAGAAACTGTTGATTATTCTAAAATGACAGTTGCTGAATTAAAGAGTGTTGCTAGTAAAAAGAAAATAAATGTTACTGGTATGAAAAAAGCTGAAATTATTGAAGCATTAAATAAATAAACATACTAATGAATTGACTAGTCTAGTGCCAATAGGTGATTAGTTTTAGAAATTAGTAGAAGTAAAACGAAAAGGAGAAATAAAATGACTGTTGTATCAATGAATTATTTATTAGAAGCTGGTGTTCAATTTGGACATCAAAAGAGAAGATGGAATCCTAAAATGAAGGAGTATATCTTCACTACTAGAGATGATATTTATATTATCGATTTACAAAAAACTGTAAAGAAACTTGAAGAAGCTTATGAAGCAATGAAAGAAATTGCTCAAAACGAAGGAACTATATTATTTGTAGGAACTAAGAAACAAGCTCAAGAAGCTGCTGAAGAAAGTGCTGTTCGTACTAATATGTTCTTTGTAAATGAAAGATGGTTAGGTGGAACTTTAACTAACTTCAAGACTATTCGTTCTAGAATTCGTAGAATGGAAGATATTGAAAAAATGGAATCTGATGGTACATTTGAAGCTTTACCTAAGAAAGAAGTAATTGGATTACGTAAAGAATATGATAAATTAAATAAGAATTTACGTGGTATCCGTGAAATGAAGAAAATTCCACAAGCTATGGTTATAGTAGATCCTCGTAAAGAAGAAATTGCTATTAAAGAAGCTCGTATATTAGGAATTCCAGTATTTGGTATTGTAGATACTAACTGTGATCCTGATATGGTAGATTATGTTATTCCAGGAAATGATGATGCAGTTCGTTCTGTTAAATTACTTATTGGTGTTTTAACAAATGCAATTGCTGAAGTAAATGGAAATGAAGTTCTTGACTTTATTAGTGAAGATGATAAAAATAAAGCTGAAGCTAAAGAAGAAGTTAAGGAAGAAGTAAAAGAAGTTAAAGAAAATAAAAAAGCTTCTGCTGTAAGTGAAGTAAAAGAAGTTAAAGAAACTAAGGAAGTTGTTAAAGAAGAAAAAGTAGAAGAAGATTTAAATAGTTTAACATTAGCTGATTTAAAATCAAAAGCTAAAGATGCAGGTGTTAAAGGATATTCTACTATGAAAAAAGCTGAATTAGTTGAAGCTTTAACAAAGTAATTTACTTATTAAAGGAGTATTACTCCTTTTTTTGATTAAAAAAATGGTTTATAATAATAAAGAAATGGAGGATTTATTATGTTTAGTGCAAGTGATGTAAAAGAATTAAGAGAAAAAACTGGAGCAGGTATGATGGATTGCAAAAAAGCATTAGATGCTTGTGAAGGAAATATGGATAAGGCTATTGATTGGTTAAGAGAAAAAGGTATTGCTAAAGCTGCTAAGAAAGAATCTAGAATAGCTGCTGAAGGTATTACTGAAGGAATTAGTAATGAAAATGATGCAATTATATTTGAAGTTAATTGTGAAACTGATTTCGTTACTAAGAATGAAAAGTTCCATGATTTAGTTAAAGAATTAAAAGATGCTTTAATTGGATCAAGTGCTAAGAATGAAGAAGAAGCTAATGATGTTAAATTAGCTGATGGTAAGACAATTGCTGAGAGAATAGTTGAAGCAACTGCTACTATTGGTGAGAAGATTAGCTTTAGACGTTTCCAAAGAATTACAAAAAATGATGATGAAGTATTTGGTGTTTATTCACATATGGGTGGAAAGATTACAGCTATTGTTGTTATTAAGGGAGCAGTTGATACTGATGTTGCTAGAGATGTAGCAATGCAAGTATGTGCAATGAATCCAGTTGCTGTAAATAGTGATCAAGTACCAGCTGATATGGTTGAACATGAAAAAGATATGATTAAAGCTGAAATTAAGAACGATCCTAAAAATGCTAGTAAGAGTGATGAAATTCTTGATAAAATGGCTACAGGTAGACTTTCTAAATTCTATAAAGAAAATTGCTTAGTTGAGCAAGCATTTATTAAAGATTCTTCTTTAACTGTTGGGAATTATGTTAAAAACAATGGTGGAGAAGTTATCTCTATGGTAAGAATTGCTGTTGGTGAAGGAATTGAGAAAAAACAAGAAAACTTTGCTGAAGAAGTAGCTGCTCAAATGAGAGGTAATTAATAATAACAGTCAATGTTTACATTGGCTGTTTTTTTTGGAGTTCTTTTTTTTAATAAATTATGATATGCTATGAGGGTAGAGGTGTTAGCATGGATAAAACTGAAAAAAGCATTGATAAAATAGATGAACAGATAGATTCTTTGCTAAATAATAAGAAAAAGAGTATTAAATCTAATGATAAAAATATAATAAATTATGATAATGTTAGTACAGATACTAAAAAAATTGAAAAAATAGGGGACTTAGAAGAAAAAGATGATGTTATAGTTGAAGAAACTAAGAAGATTGATACTGTGGCTGAAGTTCCTGAAGAGAAAAAAGAAGTTACTGTAGTAAATAAAAAAATTGAAGAGGATGATTCAATTAATCCGATTCTTATTGCGGTTATTATAGGATTGGTTGTTATTATGATAATTTTATATGCTATACTTTTAACGAGATGAGTACTTGTTTTTTCGATATTTTTTGATATAATATGCGGATATAAGGGGATGATTACATGGCTAATAGTAGACGTAAACGTTCTTTAAAAAAGACTGATAAAGAATTAAAGAAACTTTTAAAAGAAAAAGATAAAATTGATGATTTAGTTGAACTAAAAGAGTTTAAAAGTACTTCTCCTAAAAAGAAGAGTTCTGTTGTTGCGGCTGAGAGAAAGAAAACTACTTCTAGGAAGAAAGAAGCTATTGTAACACCTGAAAGAAGAAGTGTTTCTAAAAATAAGAAAAAGACTCGTTCGGTTACTGTTAACAAAGAAGAAAAAGAGAAACTTAAGAATAGTAATAGTTCTAAGAAGACAAGTAGTACTAAGAAAACACGTAAAGCTATTGTTAATAAGCCAGCTAAAGATAATTTAAAAAAGTCTACCCCTAAAAAAAATAATAAGACACGTAAAGCTATTGTTAATAAAACAGCTAAAGATAATTTAAAGAAATCTGTAATAGAAGAAAAAGAAGTAGATATTAAAGAAACTAATATTACTCCAACTGTGGAAGAAGAAAAAGGGGTAATTCTAGAAGATA
Organism: uncultured Erysipelotrichaceae bacterium; assembly: GCA_902780585.1. Taxonomy (GTDB): domain Bacteria; phylum Bacillota_I; class Bacilli_A; order RF39; family UBA660; genus UBA3789. Next base: position 30,900 of record CACZGA010000027.1, read on the forward strand.
AAATAGAATATTTATTTGATGAAGGTGAATCTTATGATGAAGTCCCATATTCTGTTGGGGTACATGCTGACTTAGAAGATACTGTAGATATTACTATTGATACTGAAGCAAAGAGAGCAGATGATGATTATTATGAGAGAATTCGTTCTATAGTAGAGAATACAGGGGAATATCATAACCTTTATGATGATAATACTGCTAATGATGTTATGGAAGATACAGGTTTTTTAGTAACTGATGTTGGTATTCAGAGTCAAGATGAGGAGTATGTTCCGAAAAAGATTAGTGGGTTAAAGATTTTAACTATTTTTCTATTTACTATTTTTATGTTATTATGTATAGCTTTTATTATATTTGTAATATATGTTTGTACATATTAGTATAATTGTGTAAAGTGAGGCGCATGTATTATTTACTGCGTTTTTTTTATTTGTTATAATGAAAATGATAGGATAGTGTTGTATATGAGGAAAAAGATAATTCTATTATTGTTGTTTGTCTTTTTAATAGGGTCTTTTTTTGGATGCTCTTTTTTCAAGAAACCTTCTATTAAAACTGTTTTAAAAACAGATGCTTATACTTATTTATCAGATGAAGCTAAAGAGTTTATTGAAAATGTTTATGAAGAGACTGGTGAAGTAATTTTAACAGAAAAAAATAAAGAAGATAATGTGCCATATTTAAACCCTAAATATGTTGAATATTTATCATTAAGTGATGAAGAAAAGGAAGAAATAGATGAGGTGCCTAATGCTTATTTAGTTGAGTTTTCTGTTGATAAAGCTAATGGAGATTATCCTACATCTTATGATTTGAGAAATGTTGGTGGTAAAAATTATACTACACCTGTAAAGAATCAAAAAACTTTAAATTTGTGTTGGGATTTTACTTCTATTTCTCAAGCTGAGAGTTATCTTTTATTAAAAAGTGGAAAAAGTTATACAACATCATTTCCTTTACTATCTACAAGACAAATAGATTATGCTACTAGTACTGATGGGCTTGTTGATTATACAAATGAAGAGGGTGTTAGAGTTCTTGCGGATGGTGGTAACTTTCTAACATCTAGCGAACTTTTGGTTAATGGATTAGGATTTGTTAAGGAAAATACTTTTCCGCTTGATTATAATATGACAAAAAAAGAAATGTACAAAGTACTTAATTATGGTAATTCAACTTATGAATTAAATAATAGTACTTATTTACCTACTATTACAATTGATACCTCTTTATCGGAAAAAAATGATATCATTTCTACTATTAAGGGTTTAGTTATAGAAAATGGTGGGGCTTATGTTGGAACACAAGCACCTGGATATCCTTGTAGTTCTCCTAATGGTAATGATTCAATTATTAGCGTTGATGGTACTTGTGTTGAGAATGGTGGACATGCCATGCATGTTATAGGTTGGGATGATAATTATTCTTATTCTTATTGTAAAGTAGGTAGTTCTCATTCTAATGATATTTCTTCTTGTGCTAGTGAAAATATAGTACGGGGGACAGGAGCATGGTTACTTAAGAATTCTTGGGGCACATCTAATCCTTATGTCCATTTGGCTTATGATTCTTTAGGTGATGAATTTTATATTATGACTGATATTTCAGATATGAGTACACGTAAATGGGATAATAATTATCATATTGCTTATGATCCGTTTTATGTATATTTTAGTACTTCTGATACTCAGACTTTTGAAAAGAAAATAGCGGGAAATGAAAAAATAGAAAAAGTAAAATTCTTTTCTTATGGTAAAGGAGGAACATTTAATATTTCTATTACATCAGGTGATGAAACTTATAAAAATATTTTAAGTGTTTCAGTTCCATATCCGGGATATTATACAGCAGATTTATCTAATTATAATATTATTGCGAAAGGTGATAATATTAAAGTTACTATTACTAGTACTAATAGAGTTTATTTGATGAAAAAATCTATGGCTTTATTTACTTCTAATGTATCTGAGGAGCCTGTAATTGATACACCAAATAAGAATTATCATTTTGATAAAAGTAATTCTAGTTATACTTTCCGTTTATATTCTAATACTAAGAATATTTTACCTAATAAAAGTATGACTTATGAATTATGGAAAGGTAATGAAGATTATTCTAATTATTTAAATGTATCTTATAATGTAACTTCTAAAAATGATATTTATAGTCGTATTGTTTTAGCACCATCTTTACTTGAAGGAGTGTATACTTTAAAAACTATTTATGGTAATGCGAGTGATTCTGTTACAGTGTCAATTGGTAATTTAGATTACTGGGATGTTACTTTTATGGCGAATAATGGTACTAATAATACTAGTTCTCAAACTGTAGAAGCTAATAAAGCATTTAATTTAAATAGTAATACATTTACTAGAACTGGTTATCATTTTAAGAGTTGGAATACCGCGGCTGATGGCTCTGGAACAAGCTATCAAGATAATCAAAGTATATCTGGAATAGACCATAATTTAACTTTATATGCCCAATGGGAAGCTAATACTTATGTAGTATCCTTTAATTCTAATGGTGGACAAGGTACTATGACAAGTCAGAGATTTACTTATGATGTTTCAGCGGCTTTAAAAGATAATGCATTTACTAAAGAAGGTCATAGATTTGCTTCATGGAATACTAAGGCTGATGGAAGTGGAAAAGTGTATGCTGATGGAGCAGTTGTTTCTAATCTTACTTCGGTTAACCAAAAAGAAATTATTCTGTATGCCCAATGGGTTGATGATGTTCCTTATGTTATTCAGAATTATCGAGTAGATGAAGAAAATCATATTATAGATTTAATTGGGAAAGAAACAACATCATATTATTATAAGAAGAATTTTGTTTTGAATACTGGTTATTCTGTTTCTATTGATATTGGAACTAAGACCTATGTATATACAGGCTCTGTAGTTAAAACTGATTTATTGAGAATGAGACAACATTTGTTAGGTAATTCTTTGGCGATGGCTCCTGCTAAGGCTGCTGATATTAATGAAGATGGTATATTGAATTCTGCTGATTTATTAAGAATTAGGCAACATTTACTAGGTTCAAAAATTATTTCATAGGAGGTAATATATGAAAAAAATAGTTAGTATAATCATTTTTTTAGCAGTGTTTTTTATGGTTCAATTACCGGTTCATGCTGCTGCTAGTTTGGGAGTAAATACGAGTAGTGTTACTGTGGGAGGAAGTTTTACAGTTTCTGTTAATGTATTTGCTGCTGCTTGGAATGTTCATGTGTCTGCCTCTGGACCTGTTAGTGGTTGTTCTATCAATCAAGCAGATACTTCTGCAGATGCTATGAATACTTCAGCAAATTGTACAGCGACAGGTGCTGGTACGATTAATATTTCTTTATCTGGAGATGTTACTATGGAAGATGGTAGCAATATGGCAGCTAGTGGTCATGCTACTGTTGTAGCTAATAATCCTGCACCACCTCCTGATCCTACACCAACACCAACTCCAACTCCAACACCAACGCCAACACCAACTCCTACGCCAACACCAACACCTAGACCATCAAACCCTTCTCCACAGCCTGCACCAACTTCACCAGTTACGGCTGGAGTGGATACTAGAAGTGGTAATGCTAATTTAAGTAGTTTA
>CACZGA010000028.1 GCA_902780585.1 uncultured Erysipelotrichaceae bacterium
ATATGAAAAAATTAAATAATTTTAAACTATTATTTAAATACTTAAATAAAGATAAATTAAAAATCTTTATCTATGTATTATTAGTATTATCAACCTATGTACCTGTTTTATGTGCTGCCTTCTTATGGGGTAGAAGTTTAGAAGAGTTACTAGCAAAACGCTTTGATAAATTCGTATTATATTTTGCTATATGGGTTGGTATATATATTTTATGTTATTCCATTTTGCAAGTATTAAGAGATAAATTGTATAATTACTTAGAAATTAAGTTTACTAAAAATGTATCAATTGATTTATATAATAAAATTGATAAGTTACCTGCAATAGCATTTGAAGATATTGGGGTTGGAGAATACATTAATCGCCTACAAAATGATACCGATAGAGTAATGTCTTTATTAAATAAGTTAATTAAACTTACATCTAAATCTTTAGTCGTAGTAGCAGTCATAATAATATCATTTAAAATATCTTGGATTTTAGGTGTAGAAATATTAATCTTTGGTATTGTTATGGGTTCTATATCAGCTTTCTTTTTTCCAAAAATAAAGAAAACTCAAGAAAGCATTAAGAAAGAAACAGATGAGTACATTAAAGAAGCTACTGAAAATATTACTGGTATTAGGGAAATTAAAGCCTTAGGTATTAAGTCTATTATTGAAGGGAATATAAAAGATAGATTAGATAATTTATTTAAACATGAAGCAGATATTAGATCATATGAAGTAATATACTATTCCCTAAATAACTTATTTTATTTCATATTACAATTTATAATTCTATATACAGCCGGTAAATTCTTTATAGAAGGTAAAATAGTATATGCTATGTTTACAATGTTAGATAGTTACATTTGGAGAATAGATGAAGTAGTAGAATCTATTTCAGACTTTGGTGTAAACTTTAACAAAGTCGCTGTATCACTAAAACGTATAGATGAAATAGTAAATAATAAATTATATGAAGATGAAAAGTTTGGAACTAAAAAGTTAAGTAACTCCAAAGGTGTAATTGAATTTAAAAATGTTTACTTTAAGTATCGTAAAGAAGAAGATTATACTTTAAAAGGCTTAAATTTAATTATTGAACCAAACAAGAAAACTGCTATTATTGGTAAATCTGGTAATGGTAAATCAACAATATTTAATCTATTATTAAGATACTTTGACGTAACAGAAGGAGAAATACTAATAGATGGTATTAAGATTAATGATTTAACAGAAGATTCACTAAGAAAAAATATATCTATTATTAGACAATCACCATTTTTATTTAATGTATCTATAATGGAAAACTTTAGATATGTTAAGAAAAATGTAACTTTAAAAGAAGTTAGAAATGTCTGTAAAAAAGCCTTTATCGATGAATATATAATGTCTCTACCAAATGGTTATAATACAATTATTGGTGAAGGTGGAGTAAACCTATCAGGTGGTCAAAAACAAAGAATAGCTATTGCCAGAACTTTGCTATTAAACACTAAAATTATTCTATTTGATGAAGCTACTAGTGCCTTAGATAATGAATCACAAAAATACATTAAACAAACAATAGATTCCCTAGTAAAAGATCATACAATAATAATTGTAGCCCACCGATTATCTACTATTGAAGATGCTGATATAATTAATATTATTGATAAAGGAAAACTAGTAGACCAAGGAACGCATGATGAGTTATTAGAAAAATCTAAAATTTATAAAACTCTATATACTAATACAACTTCAAATTCAAATAATTAAGATTGAGATTTTTCTCAATCTTTTTTATAATTATATAAGGGTGATTATATGAAAACAGAAAAAAATATATTAATAGCTTTCCTTTTAAATATATCTTTCTCTATATTTGAATTTTTTGGAGGAATATTTACTAATTCAGTTGCTATTCTATCAGATTCTATTCATGATTTAGGGGATGCTATCTCAATAGGAATATCCTATTTTATGGAAAGAAAAAGTAAGAAACAAGCTGATAATAATTATACTTATGGTTATATTAGATATTCTGTCTTAGGTGGTGTCATAACAACATCAATACTATTAGTTGGTTCTATTTTAGTAATTATTTAATTGCGGCTTATGTTACTAAAGAAGGAGATTCAATTAATCAAAAGTCTGTTAACTTACATATGTTAGAAGATGTCTTAGGTTGGATAATTGTCTTAATAGGTGCTATTATAATGAATTTTACAGATATAAGAATAATAGATCCTATAATGAGTATCTTAGTAGCGATATTTATCTTAATTAATTCATTAAAAAACCTAAAAAAAGTAGTAGATTTATTTTTAGAAAAAACTCCAAGTGATATAAATATAGAAGAATTAAAAAAACATTTATTAGAAATAGATGGTGTAGAAGATATTCATCATATTCATGTCTGGAGTATAGATGGTTTTAATAACTACGCTACTATGCATATTGTATCTAAAGCAAAAAATATAAATAAAATAAAAAAAGAGATTAGAGAAGAATTAGAGGAACATAATATATGTCATGCTATACTAGAAACAGAAGAAGAAGCTTGTGATGATTTAGAGTGCCATGTAAAATTAAAAGAACACACCCATCACCATCATCATCATTAATAAGAGGCAAAAATGGAAAGAAAAATATATTATGAAAGTACTGATAATATTAAACTATGTGGTCTATTAAACGCAGTAAATAATGATTTTATTCTAATAAATACTCAACAGGGTTTAATAAACTAGTAAAAAAATTGCAGTCACTTAATATTAATTCCTTTAGATTTGACTTCAGAGGATTAGGTGAAAGTAGTGGGCAGTTTGTTGAAACAACTCCTTTAAAAGAACTAGCCGATCTAGAATCAACAATTGAATATGTAATAAGTCTAGGCTACCAAGATATAGTTCTATTAGGTACAAGTTTTGGTGGAAGTATAGTCTCCCAATTAGAACATAAAAAGTATCCTTCAATTAAAGCTTTAGTATTATGGTATAGTGTCCTTGACTACCAAGAATTTGCTAAGACTAATGAAGAATTATCAAAAGAAAAAAAGGAAATTGCAGATAAACAAGGTTACTATGAAAAAACTAACTCCAAAGGGACTATATTTAAAATTGGTAAAGATTTTTACAACGAAGTGTGCAGCCTAGTACCATATAAAAACATAATTAATCTGGATTTACCAATACTATTTGTACATGGTTTAAAGGATACAATAGTTCCTTATGAATCTTCTGTTAAAATATCAAAAATGTGTAAGAGGCCCCAACTAGAATTAATAAAAAATGGTAATCATTCATTTACTAATAATAAAAAAGCCATGAATGAAGCAATAAATGTCACTACAAAATATATAAAAAATATACTAAATAGAAAGAAAATAAAGGGGGTCGTAGCTTTATGGAAACGCCTGAAATCAAACCGGAAGAATTAGCTTTTTTGGAATGGCTAAAACACAAAAGAGCAGAAGATGAGAAAAACTTAGCGAGTCTCTGGAGGGTATTTGATGGAAGAGAAGAAGCCCATATGAATTTATACAACCATCAAAGCCCAGCTGAAAAAGAAGCCATCAATGGATTAAACGCTATTGGTAGTCTAGAATCAAAAATTATACAAGGCCAAAGCATAACCATGATTAAAACCAACCTTAACCCAAATTCGAAAGATGGCAAGTTAGAAAGTAGTTTGATAGATGGATACCTAGTTTACCTACAAGAACAGGACACTGCTAATAAGAAGCAAAATCGTTAATCAGTCTAGGCTATTTATTGTCTTATATGCATGGTATAATAAACTAGAAGTGGTGATAAAATGGAATTTATAAAAGCCAAAACAATACTATCAAAAGTTAAATATGGAGCCGATTGGTATGGCGTAGATTATAATATGAATCTATATAGAGGTTGCTCTCATGGTTGTATTTATTGTGATAGTAGAAGTAAATAGATAATTTTGATGTCCCTAGAGGAAAAGAGAATGCCCTAGCAATATTAGAAAAAGAATTAGCAAAAAAACAAGATCATGGTCTAATAGGTATAGGTTCTATGTCTGATACCTATAACCCGAAAGAATTAGAGTACGAACAAACAAGAGGCGCTCTAAAAATAATATCTAAATATAACTTTGGAGTAGCAATAGATACTAAAAGTGATTTAGTATTAAGAGACTTAGACTTATTAAAAGAAATAAATAAAAAGAATAACGTAATAATCAAATTTACTATTACTACTCCCCACGATGATTTGTCAAAGATAATAGAACCAAGATTAGAAGCTATAAAAAAACTTACAGATAACGGTATCTATGCTGGAATTATGTTAAATCCAGTCTTACCCTTCATAACAGATAAAGAAGAAGATATAAAATACCTTGTAAAACTAGCTCACGAACATGGCGCTAAATTTATTCATACTTATATGGGGGTGACGTTAAGAGAAAACCAAAGAGATTATTACTATGAAAAACTAGATAAATACTTTCCAAATATTAAAGAAAAATATATAAATTACTATAAAAATAGTTATAATTTATTAAAGAAAAATATATAAATTACTATAAAAATAGTTATAATTGCCCAGTACCAAATTATAAAAAACTATATAAAGTATTTACTGAAGAATGTGATAAATATAAAATACTATATAATATGAAAGATATTATAAAAGACTTTAAAAAAGAAATAAAAAATAATGAACAAATATCATTATTTTAAAAATGAAAAGAGGTTATAAAATGCCAGGAAAGAAATATGAAAGTATTAATAACTACATAATATATTTTATGCTATATGCCATAATTGGATGGGTCTATGAAGTATTATTAGAACTATTTGTTTGGAAACATGGTTTTATAAATAGAGGAACACTATTTGGTCCCTGGTTACCCGTATATGGCTTTGGAGCATTAATATTCATATTTTTTATTTATCCAATAATAAAAAACAAACCAATAAAAAGAAAAATAATTCTTATACCAGTTATATTTTTAGGTTGTATGTTTGCCGCTACATTATTAGAATTAATAACCTCATATTTATGCGAATGGACAATAGGGAACATTCCTTGGGACTATTTTAACTACAAAATTCATTTTCAAGGTAGAATTGCCTTATCTACATCTATTAGATTTGGTATAGGTGGAGTTGTATTTTTATATTTACTACAACCTCTATTTGAAAAAATATGTAATAAGTTAGGAAGCAAAGTAAAATTAGTATCATACATAATAATAGGTATACTAATAATAGATACTGTAATATCATTTATTATTAAATAAAAAAACTAGAGTAATCTAGTTTTTATTGTATATTAATTTTAAAGGTATAATGACTATTACCTCTATATTCATTATTATCAAAATCATCTAAAGAATCATAAGTAAAAACCGTTACTTGTATAGGACTAATTATTTCATTGCAATTATAACTACTTTGCATTTTAAAAGCCGTAAACAAAGTGTTCTCATTGTAATCATTTTCTACAGTATGAGAATAGTACCCTTTACCTCTGTTAGCATAATCATCATATAAATAATTCATTAAATATTCCCATTTTTCAAATGTATTCTCTGGGCCAAATATATTATAAGATATTTCTTCATTAGTAAGATTAAATTTAATATTTATACCAATTTTTAGATTATTATTAGTATTATACTTATTCCATTCCTCAAAAAAAGTCTCTCCAAAGGATTTATTTAATAAAATTTCATTTTCATTAGATGGAAATATTTGAAATAAACCAATATCTTCTTCAACATTTAAATGCTTAGTAATTTCAGTTAATTTAATTAATTTATTACCTTGTAAAGTATAAAAAGAAATAGGTGTATTATTATTATCTAAATATTTAGGTATTTCTTCCTTTTCTTCAATAATAGGCTCTGTAACTTCTTCTTTAATATTTTCTTTTGTTTTCTCATTTTTACACCCCGAAACAACAACTATAAAAATAAACAAAAGAATAAAAAAATAATTCTTCTTCATTAAATCACTCCAATATAAATATACCATTATTTAATAAAAATAAATATGGTATAATTTAAATAGGTGAGGTTATGTACTCAAGTAAAAATAAAAAAGATATAAAGCAAATACTTAAATATCATAGAGCAAATGATATGATGAATCTAATCAAATTCTTTCCAAATCTTAGCCCAATAGACCACATAATACTTATAACAAGCGAAGATGATTATCTTGATAATATAGAACTAATAGAGGACATGTCAGGTATTAGGAATGGCAATCCTATAAGTCAACCTTGCATGAAGTCAATTCCCGCTAAAGTAGAAAATGAGGATAAACTAGAAATTTTAAGAAAAATAAAAAAAGAAAATGAAGATGGCGTTTTAATATTATTTCACCTAAATTTAATACAATCAGAAAGGTATAATAGATACGCTGGCATCAGTGTAGCTGTATCCCTTGGAAATAGTATTTATATTGAAGCAGTAGGAAAAGGTTTTGATGGTAGAGAAGTACAAAAAGGAATATGTTGCCACGAAAGGTACTTAATACCATGGTCAGATATAAGAGGATTATCTATTGGCAATTTTAAAGAATATAGAACATTTATAATAGATCAAAAAGAATATCAAGAAACTAGAAAAGAAAGAATTAAATACTTAATATCATGTGGTATAAATAAAAAAGATATAGAAAAACATATACCAAACGAGTATAACGAAATACCAAACTTTATATGGTTAGATATCATAACTAATCTAATAAAAGCCGTTTACAGAGAGGAAGAGTATTTAAGAAGTGAAAATTATAATGAATTTCAAATAGCCGGTCACACCGAGGGGGAAAGGTTTAGGCCATGGCAAATAGCCAATAGTAATAGAATAGGTTAAAAAAATTACACTTTTGACAAACAGTTACTAATTATGATATAATTATTATGCTTTGAAGGAGAAAAGTAATCAAAGAAGTTATTTCAGTGAGTTAGGTATAGTGTGAACTAATATTAACCTTTGATGAAAGAACACTCCCGAGCAGACTACCGAACAGAATAATCTAAGTAGACTAGTCCGGATGGCAATCCGTTATCTTATTGCTAGGTTTGTTAGAACTGAAAAAAGATTACTGAAATAACAAACCGTCTATATTAGATGGTTTTTTAGTAATAAATTAAGGTGGCACCACGGATACCCGTATTCGTCCTTATTGTAGGATGATACGGGTATTTTTATTTTAAAAAGAAAGGGAGTGATTTAAACGGACGATAGTGATTATTATAATAATCAAATAATATAAAAGTAGATAGCTCCTACAATCTATCTTAATTTATAAAAAATATAAAAGTATTGTAAAGGAGAAAAATTATGGATATAAAAGAAATATATGAAAGTTATAAAGATTATATTGATAAAGAAATAGAAATAGAGGGTTGGATAAAAAAACATCGTAAACAAAAAGAAATAGGGTTTATTGATTTATCAGATGGGACTTGTTTTAAGATATTACAAATTGTTTATGATAAAAGTACTAAAGATTTTGATTATATTGGAAAGATTCACTATGGTTCATCTATTAAAGTAAAAGGTAAAATAATAAAGTCTCCTGGCAAAGGTCAAGAGTTTGAAATGCTCGCGAAAGAAATAGAACTTATTGGAGATTGCCCTCTAGACTATCCATTGCAACCTAAAGATCATTCTCTAGAGTTCTTTAGAGAACAAGCATATTTAAGACCAAGGGTAACTTTATTTCAAGCGGTATTTAGAGTAAGAAGCGTACTTGCTATGGCTATTCACGAATACTTTCAATCTCATGGGTATTTATACCTTCATGCTCCTATATTTACTGCTAGTGATTGTGAAGGAGCCGGCGAAATGTTTCAAGTAACGACCTTAGATTTAGAAAAGGTTGCCCAAACAGGCAAAGTAAGTTATGAAGAAGAATTCTTTGGGAAACCAGTAGGATTATCAGTTTCAACCCAATTTGAAGCCGAAACATTTGCCCAAGCATTTAAAAAGGTATATACATTCGGCCCAACATTTAGAGCGGATAAATCACATACCCCTTATCATGTAGCTGAATTCTGGCAAATAGAACCGGAAGTAGCCTTCTGTGATCTAGAAGGCATTATGGATATTGCTGAAGAATTAGTAAAATTCGTAATAAAATATACACAAGAAAAAGCCAAAGATGAAATGGATTATTTGGATAAGCAAAGCAATGGAAAACTTTTAGATAAATTAACCAATGTGTTAACTAGTACTTTTAAAAGAGTGCCATATAAAGACTGTATAGAAATACTAAAAAAGAGTCAAAAAGAATTTGAATTTAAACCAGACTATGGTTCAGATATTTCAAAAGAACATGAAAAGTACCTAGCAGAGTACTTTAAATGTCCATTCTTTATAACTATGTGGCCAAAAGAATTAAAAGCTTTTTATATGAAACAAATGCCAGATGGTACAGTTGCTGGGGCAGACTTAGAAATGCCTGGAATAGGTGAAGTGTTTGGCATGAGCCAAAGGGAAGAAGATTTAGAAAAACTAGTCTCTAGAATGAAAGAACTAGATATGAAGATAGAAGATTACGAATGGTATTTAAAACTAAGAAAATACGGAACTTGTACAAGAAGTGGTTTTGGTATAGGCTTTGAAAGGCTCATAATGTATATTACAGGCATGGAAAATATAAGAGATGTAGTTGCTTATCCTAGAACAGAAAAAAACTGCGAATATTGACAAAAAAAGCTAAAAGTCTTATAATATGTCACTAAAAAAAGGGTGTGTCGGAATGGCAAATAATGATAGAATTAAATTTGCAATGCATAAAACAGCTATGGATTATATGTGCGGGCTTGCTAATTATCTTCAAAACCTTTTAGATGGTGGAAAAATATCATATGAAGAATTAGTATACGAAACGGATCCACTATATGTGCAAGCATTGTTAGGATGCGGCTTTTGCAATGAGCAAAATCCAGAACGAAGTGCAACAGTAATTGCTAATAAAATACTCGATGGGGTAAAGGAAATGCCAAATCGTAGTTCTGATTACATAGAGTGGTTACACAAAAAAAGAATAGTAGGGGGAATACTAGAAAGACTCTATATGGAAGCATGTGGAGGCGCAAACGACCTATTGTTCCTAACAATAGATTTGATAAGAAAGGGAGTATTCCCAACTGATAAAGCAGAGGAAAATATTAATAGTAAAACGCCAGTTCCGTTCGTAACCGCAGATGATATGGAAAGATTATCTAATTTGATAAGCCAGGGTGCTGATAAAGATAAAATGGATAAATTATATAAAGAAATATCAGAAGGATTTACTAATAGACTAGCAATCACTAAAAACGAAGTACTCCTAGAAAGACAAAATGCTTTTAAAGAAAATGCATTTTATGCTCAAAAATCATGTGAGGAACTTGGGATACCATCTAATGTTTCTGTTTTATCTCCATATTTTCGAAATGTATATTTAAATCCAGACCAATGCACGATTAATAATCGTGATGGCCAACTATATGCATCACTTGAAAGCACATCATTATATGGTGCCATAGGTAATGCCTTAATTATAAATAGTACTCCAAAAGAAGAAGGCAAGGCAGATCTTATTGTTGATGGTTTCAGTTTCGAGAGTGAAATTGCAAAAACGTGTGATAAAGAAGACATCCATTACCTTACTTCTCATGACGCATTTTTCGTCGAATTACTTGATGGGGTGTCATTTCCTATAGCAGCAGTTATATCTAGTACATGTCCAGAAGATGATTACAAAGAAAAAATCAAAAAAGAAATCGAAAACAAAATAATTGAAGACAGCGGTAATTACCCATTATTTCATTGGGTTGCAAGAAAGACTGAAAAAGGGAAAATAGAGTATTTAGTAATTCTTAATTGGGAATGTCTAAATAAAAAACAGATAAGTACCGACTCAACTTATTTTACATATTAAATATCTAATAGAAACATTTGATGTTTCAGACTATTGGCAAAAGTTTTTTGCTAATAGTCTTTTTTGTTTTGTCTGATAAATATTCAGTTATACCCTTTAACTATGAATTTGCTACCTTTTTGAATATACTAAAGATATAGAAAAAGAACAAAGCATCATATTAATCAAAGAGAAACAAGTAATAAAAAACATATTTAAAAGTATGAAATTATCTGTAAATACAATAGAATTATTTATTGAGAAATATAAAATAATATGATATAAAAAAAGTAAGAAGATAAGATAATGGAGAAAGAATTAGAAGATAATAACAAAAAAACAGATAGAAATAATTAATATTCTATTTGTTTTTTAGTATAATACAACAAGAGGGGAATTTAATATGAATAATATTATAGTAAACAACAATAATATAAATGTGGCAAATGTATCTACTGATAAACAAATTGCCTATATTAGTGATATTCACGGAGAAGCAGATAAATTAGAAGAAATAATAGGTATTCTAAAAGAATTAAAAATTACGGCTTTATTATTAGGTGGCGATTTAATTGATAGTACAAAAGACACTGTTAGGAACGCAAGAATAAAAGAACTACTACAAGAGTTATCAGAGACTACTAAAATCTTTATTGGTTTAGGAAATCATGATATGACTTATTTTGATAGAAATTCAACAAATAGGTGTCATGCAGTACCATCCATTGATACAAAGTATTGGTCCAGCCTTAATTCAATAAACAATATATATGTATCAACCCCACCAATAGATGCTCCTACAATAACTACATGGTCCCTTGATAAAGATATAGATATTACGGCTCTTAATTTACCAACAACCCATTATATTAATAATGAACCTGAGGAAGAGTTTAGAGACTTTTTAAAAATATTAGAAGAAGCAAAAATAAATATAGAAAAATATAATATTCTGTTATGCCATTCCCCTATAAACATCGGCAAAGACTCTATCATGAAAGAATATGCACAATACTTAAAAAAGTTTAATCTCATTCTAGCAGGCCATATGCATGGTGGCTTAGTACCTAGAATGTTTAGAAAGGATTCATATGGCAGAGGTATTGCAGGGCCTAATAATACATTCTTACCTGAATATGCCTATGGCATAAAAATATTTGGTAATACAAAAATTGTGGTATCAGGAGGAGTAGTCAAAATGGCAACTTCAGCTGCTCCAGAGATAATAACAACTAATAGTATATATAGGGGTATAGGAGATATTGTATACCCACCAGAAATAGAAATGTTTTATATTGAGTCTAATGAAAACCCAGAAAAAAGCATTTTAATATAAATAAAGTGCTTTTTGTTTGTTATGTTAGAAATAATTATATGTTATAATGAAATAAAATAAAAAAGAAAGAAGGTATATATTGAAAGTATTAGTAACAGGTGGATGTGGTTTCATAGGTAGTCATACTTGTGTTGAACTATTAGAAGGTGGCTACGAAGTAGTAATAGTAGATAACTTATCAAACTCAAAAAAAGATGTGGTTAATAAGATAGAAACTATTACAAATAAAAAAGTAAAATTTTATGAAGTTAATGTATGTGACTTTAAAGAACTAGATAAAATATTTGAAACAGAACAAATTGATGCGGTAATTCACTTTGCTGGATATAAAGCCGTAGGTGAAAGTGTTAGTAAGCCTATTATGTATTACAGGAATAATTTAGATTCAACTCTTACTTTAATAGAGGTTATGTCAAAGCATAATGTAAAGAGGTTAGTGTTCTCATCAAGTGCTACTGTCTATGGTGATCCTGAAAAACTACCAATTACTGAAGATTTTCCACTACATACAACAAACCCATATGGAACTACCAAATTAATGATTGAAATGATTTTAAGAGATTTATATAAGTCTGACAATGAATGGAGTATTGCCTTATTAAGGTACTTTAATCCAATAGGTGCCCATAAAAGTGGTTTAATAGGTGAAAATCCTAATGGCATTCCTAATAATTTAATGCCATATATTGTAAAAGTTGCTAACAAAGAGTTACCACAACTAAGCATTTTTGGTAATGACTATGTTACTAAAGATGGTACTGGTGTAAGAGACTATATTCACGTAGTTGATCTTGCTAAAGGTCATATTAAAGCCATTGAAAAAGTATCAAAAGATAGAGGCATAGATGCATACAACTTAGGAACCGGTAAGGGCTATAGTGTCCTTGAAATAGTAAATACTTTTATGAAAGTAAATAATGTAGATGTTCCATATAAAATAGTAGAAAGAAGGCCAGGTGATATTGCAGCCTGTTATGCTTCTACTGAAAAAGCAAATAAAATATTAGGTTGGAAAGCTGAACTAGAAATAGACGAAATGTGTAAAGATGCCTATAATTATGTAATTAATAACAAATAAATAAAACAGTATTAGAGGTAGTTATATGAATCAAATTAAATGCATAGTTTTAGATATAGATTTTACCTTAACAAAATCAGACGGAAGTATTTCAGACTATACAAAAAGTATTATAAAGAAAGCCAAAAAGAAAGGTATTTATGTAATACTATGCTCAGGAAGACCTAACATATATACCGTTGAAAAAAGTAAAATAAGCAACGCTTCTCCAATAGTTATCTCTGATAATGGAGCCACCATATATAATTATGAGCAAGATAAAATTGTTTTTGCAGATTCCATCCCGAAAGATATTTTAAAAAGTATATGGGATCTTTCTCTTAAATATAATTTAGATTGCGTTTTAAATTCAATTAAAGCGCGCTATAGACATAGAATGTTTTCAAATAGTGAATACATTAAAACAAATTCAAATATTAATGGATTAGATGAAATTAAAGATATTGTATCTCAATGTGTTATTAGTAGTAAAGAATATAACCCAATGATTATGTTAAAAAATGAAATTTACACAAATAGTTCAATAGAAATAACAAACACTAATCTACATACCGAGAAAGAGGGAGATTACTATTTTATAGATATAAATAAAAAGGGAATATCTAAAGGTAAGGCAATAATTAACCTAACAAACGAGCTAAATATACAATTAGACGAAGTAATTTGCTTTGGAGACTCTATGAATGATAAAACAATGTTTGATGTATTAAATAATACAGTTGCTATGAAAAATGCCTCCGAGGATTTAAAGAAAATAGCTAAGTATACAACAGTATATACAAATGATGAAGATGGTGTGGCTAAATTTATAGAAAAGTATATACTAAATTAATAAAAAAGTTAGAAATCTAACTTTTTTATTTTTAATAATTAAATAATTTACAATTATACTCATCAAGTAAATCATTAACCTCACTAATTTTATAAATACCTTTCATAAAACAAAATCTAATAATAAGATCATAATGATTATTTTTAGGTAGTGAATAAGAAGCACTATCAAGTAGTTTTTCTATTTCTTCTTCAGAAAGTTCTAAAGATAGCCCCAGTAATAGAACTGTTTCTTTGCTAGGATGATAGTCTTTATCATTTCTAATTTTAGAGAATAATCTTCTA
The DNA here is from genome assembly GCA_902780585.1 of uncultured Erysipelotrichaceae bacterium. Classification (GTDB taxonomy): domain Bacteria; phylum Bacillota_I; class Bacilli_A; order RF39; family UBA660; genus UBA3789. The sequence goes on from CACZGA010000028.1 coordinate 13,398, forward strand.
TCAATGTGTACTTTGTTATAAACCTCAGAATCTAATAGCTTTCTATCGTCAATTAGTTTAAATAAAGTAGTTTGAAAGTCATTATATTTATCTTTTTCTTGCAAATAACTCTTTAAATCAATATCTTTAAATCCTCCAGCTCCCAGAGTAGCATTACTAAAATCTCTATCACTTACACACTCTTCACATACATATGCAGCTTTTTTATTAAAAGCTTTACTAAGAGTAACTTTTTCTTTAACTAAGTTATTTTTTATATATAATTTTAATTCTTCCTTCATACAATTGTCTCCTTTAAAGCGACCAATAAACATTTCTTTTCTAGTATTATTATACCAGAAAACAAAGAAAGAGGTGTTTATATGAAAACAAAAAATAAAAGAAATAACAGTAAAGGAGGAAATAATATGAAAGGCAAAGAAATAATGGACGTAGTATTTTTACTTGATAGAAGTGGTTCAATGCATGGTATGGAAAATGATACTATAGGCGGTTATAACAGTTATTTAAAAAGTATGAGACAGAAAAATGCCAAAATTACAACTATATTGTTTGATAATGAATACGAAATGATTACCAAAAGAGAAAATATCTCTAACGTAAGGAATATGGATTACAAAACATATTATACAAGGGGTTGTACTGCTTTATTAGATGCCATCGGTAAAACAATATCTTATATGGATAGTGAAAACCCAAGTAAAGTAGTATTCATTATAACAACAGATGGCTTAGAAAATGCATCAATTGAATATAATAAAGGTCAAATAAAAGAAATGATTCAAGGTCATAAGAATTGGGAATTTATCTACTTAGGTGCCAATATTGATTCTTATAAAGAAGCAAGCTCAATTGGTATAAGTAAAAGTAGAACTTCAAATTTTGCCAAATCTAAAAAGGGAATGGGCGCCATGTTTGGTAGTGTTCAAAAGCTTTGTGCTACTTATGAATCTGAAGGTTGTATAAACGAAGACTGGAAAGATGGTTTAGAAGACTATATTGTTAAAGAGAATGAATTTTAAAAAAAGTTGTATTTTATACAACTTTTATTTATAATAAAAATAGAGGAGAGAATAAAATGAAAAGAAATTTATTAATTATCATATTACTATTAACACTAATTATAACAGGATGTACATCTGATAAAGTAGTAGGATCCAAAACTATAAAGGTAGGAAAAAAAGAATATGTATACCAACTAGAAGATATCAAAATATCCGGTACAAATGATTACTTTAAAATAACTGAAAAACGTAGTTTTGATGCTAAACAAACCACTGGTAGTTGGGAAATGTCAATTCCCTATACAATACACGTAGATAAAGCAGATTATACTGGATATTGTATACTAGGCTCAGGAGAAACAGGTTGTAAGGATGATAACCCTAAATATAATATAGACATAACTAACTTAAATCATGAAAAAGATGAATACTTCGCAGAAGTAATAATTACAAAAAAATAGGAATAAAAGGCTATTAATTTAGCCTTTTTTTATTTTGCATGCTATAATATACATAATAGGTGGTCATATGAATAGCGATTTAACATTAATTATTTTAATTATAATAAGTTGTATAACATCAGTCTTAACAATAAAACTATTAAAAAATAAAATAATAAAAAAGATAATTAATATAATAATATATATAACATACATATTAATTTTAATATTAATACTACAAAGAATAGCTTTTAGAGATAATAGAATATTTAATTACTATATATATAAAATAGCCAGTGGTAGTATGAGAGATACTCTACAAGTTAATGACTATATAATAGTAAGAAAATCTAATAATTATAAGGTTGGAGATATAGTTACGTATAGATTAGAAGACAAAACAATTACCCATAGAATTGTCGAAGTAAATGGGTCTAAAATAATTACTAAAGGAGATGCTAACTTCAATATAGATAAAAGTATTTCTAAAAAGCAGATTGTAGGGAAAGTAATTTTTCACGGATCATTAATTAATTTTTTAGTAAAATATGGTAGCTATATGATAGTAATTTTTACAACAACATATATTGTAGGAGATATTATAAATGAAAAGACTAAGGCCTAGTCTTTTTTTCATTTGGTGTGATATAATAATAATGAGGTGAAAATATGATATACTCAAAAGAAGTAGAGAATATGTGTCCAGTCAAAGGTATTAGTCATGGTGCAGCACCTATTCCTGAAGAAGGGAAATGGGTACAAGCAAAAGAAATTAAAGACATATCAGGCTTAACACATGGAATTGGTTGGTGTGCTCCACAACAAGGCGCATGCAAACTAACATTAAATATAAAGGAAGGAATCATTCAAGAAGCTCTAGTAGAAACAGTTGGTTGTAGTGGTATGACTCATAGTGCTGCTATGGCAGGTGAAATACTAGTTGGTAAGACAATATTAGAAGCATTAAATACTGATTTAGTATGTGATGCCATTAATACCGCAATGCGTGAATTATTCTTACAAATTGTATATGGTCGTAGTCAATCAGCTTTTTCTGAAGGTGGTCTACCAGTAGGTGCTGGGCTTGAAGATTTAGGAAAGGGTACTAGAAGTCAAATAGGAACTATTTATTCAACATTATCAAAAGGCCCAAGATATCTTGAACTTGCTGAAGGTTATATTGTAGAAATAGGTCTAGATAAAGATGATCAAATAATAGGATATAAATATGTAAATCTTGGCAAGATGATGGATAATATTAAAAAAGGCATAGAACCAATGGAAGCTATAGAACAAGCAAGTGGTAAATATGGTAGATTTGATGAAGCGGTTAAAGTAATTGACCCTAGAAAGGAATAGATATTATGGCATTATTTGAAAGTTATGAAAGAAGAATTAAACAAATAGAACCAGTAATGGAAAAATATGGAATAAAGGATTTTGATGATGCTAGAAAGATATGTACAGATTTAGGATTTGATCCATATGAAATAGTAAAAGGGGTACAACCAATCTGTTTTGAAAATGCTTGCTGGGCATATACTCTAGGAGCCGCAATTGCTATTAAATCTGGTAGAACTAAAGCAAGTGAAGCAGCTGAAGCAATTGGAGAAGGGCTACAAGCCTTCTGTATTCCAGGAAGTGTCGCAGATGACCGTAAAGTTGGTTTAGGACATGGAAATCTAGCGTCAATGTTATTATCTGAAAATACCAAATGTTTTGCTTTCTTAGCAGGTCATGAATCATTCGCTGCTGCTGAAGGCGCTATTGGTATTGCAAAAAACGCCAATAAAGTAAGAAAAGAACCATTAAAAGTAATTCTTAACGGATTAGGAAAAGATGCTGCTCAAATTATTTCTCGTATTAATGGTTTTACTTATGTAAAAACAGAATTTGATTATTATACAAGTAAATTAAATATAGTAGAAGAAATAAAGTACTCTGATGGTGAAAGAGGAAATGTAAGATGTTATGGTGCAAATGATGTAAGAGAAGGAGTGGCTATCATGGCCCTAGAAGATGTAGATGTTTCAATCACCGGAAACTCTACAAACCCAACAAGATTCCAGCACCCCGTAGCAGGAACCTATAAAAAAGAATGTGTTGAGAAAGGCAAGAAATACTTCTCAGTTGCCTCTGGTGGAGGAACTGGAAGAACTCTACACCCAGATAATATGGCAGCTGGCCCTGCTTCTTATGGAATGACTGATACTATGGGTAGAATGCATAGTGATGCACAGTTTGCCGGATCTTCTTCAGTACCTGCTCACGTAGAAATGATGGGTTTAATAGGTATGGGTAATAATCCAATGGTAGGCGCAACTGTATCTGTTGCTGTAGCTATAGAAGAAGCAACTAAATAAAACAAAGACTAGATAATTCTAGTCTTTTTTATGTATAATAAAAAAAGAGGTTTCCTATAAGTAGATTTATTAAAGGGGGATTAATATGTCTTATGAAAAAGTAAAACGTTTTTTAGACGTATCAATAAGTACTATTTCACTAGTACCCCTAACTCCACTTTTAATAATAGTAGGAATAAGTCTAATAGACGAAAATGAAAAAATAATATTTAAACAAAAAAGAACCGGCAAGAACGGATCTAAATTTTATATATATAAATTTCGTACTATAAAGCATACAAAAGGAAAAGAAATAACCACAAACTATTGTAAGTTATTAAGAAAAACAGGTATTGATGAATTGCCTCAATTAATTAATGTTTTAAAAGGAGATATGTCTTTAATTGGCCCTAGACCAAGAGTAAATGAATACTATGAAAATTATAGTGCTGATCAAAGAAAATCACTAGAAGATACTCTACCAGGATTATTTCATCCTGTTACATTAAAATGTGCTGAAAGTGAAAGCATAATTAAAAAAGTACAGTTAGAAGTAGATTATGCTAAAAATAAGTCTCTAAAAACAGATCTAGGCTTAGTATTTGAAGGGTTGTTTAACCTAAGAAAAATAATTAGTAGTCGTTGTGGTGTACAATCAAACAAAAATACTGTTGAAGATGAAATTAAGGAATTAGCCATTCATAATAAAAAAGAAGCAGAATCTACATTATCCCCTAAGTCTCTAGATGATAGTATAATTTTAGCTAACAATAAAAAAAGAACAACCAAAGATTTATCAAAAGCCTTAGGAGTACCAATAAAGAGAAGTAAGCCTAATA
>CACZGA010000029.1 GCA_902780585.1 uncultured Erysipelotrichaceae bacterium
TCCTAACTATGATTATACTGGTATAGCTTTTCCTAAAGGTAACACAATCGTAGACTTAATTAACTACCATGAAATAAGAAAAAATGGTACTATAAAATACTTAGAAATAACAATTCAACCCTTATATAAAGATAAAATTCATACAAATGTAGTATATTACTTATATAAAGGTAATATTAAAAAAAGATGTAAATTGTTTGGAACAGAACCAACAAGTCTTTTAGCAATAGATTTTGAAGCTAATAAAAGATTCTTCTATAAAAGTTCTCCTAAGTATCTTGAAATAAAAAAAGTACTACATCTTTTAAACTCTGATTCTAATAACGCTTTATTATCAATTGATACTTTTCCATATTTACAAGGTAATTTCTATTTAAACCAAAATGAATTTAGTTTTGATAAACATTCTTTAATAATAGGATCATCTGGTTGTGGAAAATCTAAATTTATTAGTTTATTAGTAAAGAATATTCGTAAAAATAAAAACTTAAACCAAAACTATAAAGTAGTAGTAATAGACCCACATGCTTCCTTAGAAAATGATATTGGTGGTATGGGTAGAGTGATAGATTTTAAAAATAATCTAGATAGTATAGACTTATTTATTAATAATAGTGATGATGTAGTATCATCTACAGAATTATTATTAGATTTATTTAAAACATTAATTGCCGATCAGTTTAATTCAAAATTAGAAAGAGTTCTAAGACATTCTATTAATATATTATTAACAGCTAAAGCATTTAACTTTACAAATCTAAGAAAATTACTTCTCGAATTAGAATATCGAAATGACTTAATAAGGAAATTAAATGATGAACTTCCTGCTAGTGTAATTGACTTTTTCTTATCGGATTTTAATGAATTAAAAACTAGATCTTATGGAGAAGCCATTTCTCCTATAGTAAGTTTTATTGATGAAATGGCAATGATACCAGTATTTAATGGAGAACAAACAACAGAAAACTTAAGTAATACAATTCATGAAAACTTCTTAACTGTGTTTTCTCTAGATAGAACTAAACTAGGAGATAAAGTAACTAAAACAATAGCGGGCTTAATCATGCAACAACTGCTTACTATTGTTCAGCAACATTATATTAGAGAACATGTTATATTTATAATTGATGAAGTAGCAGTTGTAGAAAATCCAATATTATCAAGATACTTATCAGAAGCTAGAAAGTATAATTTATCTTTAATCTTAGCTGGACAATTCTTTGATCAAATTACTCCAGAATTAAAGAATTCTATATTTGCTAATGTAGTAAACTATTTTGCCTTTAGAGTATCTAAATTAGATGCTAATATATTAGTAGATAATTTTAATATGAAAATACCACTAGATGACTCAAGAGAAGCTAAAATAAAATTATTAACAGAATTAAATAATAGAGAGTGTATTGCTAGAATTGATTCACGAGGAATACTTATACCGGCATTTAAAGGAACCACACTAGATTATGTAAGTATCCCAAGGGTTAAAAGAACAATTGATAATGATAATAATGTTTCTCAAAAGCCACAAGCAGAAAAGAAAACATTATTTAGTTTAGATAGTAATGTTAAATTAAAAGATATATTAATATCTACTTCTTCTAGTAGAAAGGTTGTGAAAAAATGAACGATGAAAATGCATTAGAAATAATAAATAAAATATTTAAAGCAGTATTTGATCAAGAAAATACTTCTTCTCTTGATGAAATATTAGAGAAGTATGCTTTCGATGTCAAACTACCAAAACAAGTAAATGATTCCCTAACAAATGAAATAACCTGGGCTGACTCTATTAATAGTGGAAGATACATTACTTGTAAGAACAGTGAAAAAAGAGAAGATTGGATGCTTCCTAAAAAAGAAATTCACAATCTCCAGGAATTAATAGATGCTTGGAATTCTATCAATTACACTACAACTGAAAGAGTATATGATTCTATAAACGTTGCTAAAAGTGATACTATTTATAGATGTGAGAACGTCTATAGAAGTACTGATTGTAGTGATTCAAAAAATATGGTTTATTGCGACACGTGCGATCATTGTGAATTCTTACTAGCATCTCAAAGATCTTCAACTTGTACATTTAGTATTAGATGTGATGATTCAAAAGACTGTAGTAATAGTTATAATGTAATATGTTCTAGTAAAGTAAGTAATTCATTTTTTATTCAAGATTGCTCAGATCTACATGAATGTATGTTCTGTTCTCATATTTCTTCTAAGAGATTTTGTATTGCTAATATGCAATTTACTGAAAAAGAATATTATGAGATAAAAAAACTAATTATAGAATGGATTATTAATTCTTAAACAATGATATTAAGTCATTGTTTTTTTATACTATAATTTAAAGAACTGAATTTTACTGATTTTAATGCAAATAAAAAAATATCTAAAAAAAACAAAATGGTCATATATATAAAAGTAATAGTATATGTAAAATGACTATTATAAGAAATAATTATAAAAGAGCAATTCTTTAAATAACATTTTTATAGTAAAAATCCTTGACAAATAAAGAAAAAACATAAATATATCAAGTGAAATAAAAATAAACGTATAATATATGTAAACATAAATAGTAAAGGCGTTAATAAATAGTTTTTACATAAATGCACGTATTTATGTTTTTTTTAGCCATTTTTTTAAAAAGATAAAAAAATAAAATGTAAAGCAGCAAAAAAATATCAAAAAAACTATTGTGTTATTAGAACCTAAATGGTACTATTGATTTAGCCTAAAAAAGAGGTGAGGATTAGGCATGTGGAATGAAGTTTTAGATAACATAGTTGTTGTTAAAAGAAGTGGTCAGCGAGTTGATTTTAATGCTTCTAAAATTGCTATTGCTATCAAAAATGCTTTCGATGCAGAGTATGACAACCCGGATGAAAAGCAAGTATATAGTGTATTTGAAGAAGTTTTAAAATACATCAATAGCAATTATAAAGATAGAAAAACTATCAACGTAGAAGATATCCAAGACATTATTGAAAACTGTTTGAAAAGCTTAGGATATGTAAAAGTATATGAAACATTTAAAAACTATCGCCAAAGAAGAGCTGCTTCAAGAAAACTATTTAGTGAGAAACAACAACATAAGTTTGTTAAAGTAGTTGAAAAAATTGAAAATGAGAGTGAAAATATTTCCTCTTGCACAACCCCACAGGGCTTGTTAACTAGATTCGGTAAAATAATTTCTTCTGAATATGCAAAAGTTTACGTATTAGATAATAAATACGTAAAACCATTAGAAGAAGGAACCTTATATATACATAATCTAGATTTCTTCTCTTTAGGTTATATCCCTAACATTCATTTAAAACTTGAAGTAAAACCAGATGATGAATTCTTAGACGAATTAATTGGAGATATTATAAATGCCTCTAATGTTGTTAGTTCAGAAATTGGTATTAATAACTTAGATGGTCTTTTAGAACAATACTTCTTAAATTATTTCAAAAATAATTTTATTAATACTTTAGAAAAGTACTTAAAAGCTGCTGGTATATATGAATTAATTAATTATCGTAAGGTACAAGATTATATCAGTAGACTTACAGATTTAAATGCTTCTCTAAATGAACTTGAAGTATTTAATGCAAATGATTATTTAAGAAATATCTTCACAAGCGTTCTAAATGATATTACTGCTGAAACAAAAAGATTTATAAACGCTACTATTTGTAGATTATTTGCTATCTTAAAACAAAATTATTCAAATGATTGTTCATTTACAATTAGTATTGGATATAAAGATAGTCAAATATGTTCATTTATAAGAAAAGAGATTATTAATTACTTAACAGATAATCATTGCTTAACTAATATACATGTAGTATTCAAGATTGTTCCAGAAGCAAGTAAAGATACTTTATTAAGAATAGCAGGTATGATCATTAATCATAAGAATATATCTCTATCTTTCCCAAAATGTAGTTTCAATAATCTTTCCAATTATGATGTTGAATACTTCAGCAATGGTAGAAGAATATATGAAAATATCAATGATTCTGAAGCTAGAAGTAATGGTAGAATGGTTGTTGCTAGTACCTCAATCAATCTAGCAAGACTAGGTTTAAGATATTTAAAAAGTGACCAAAGTATTAAGTTTTATGAAGAGTTAGATCAGTTGCTAGACTTAGCTAAAAATGAATTAGTACTTGCCTTTGAAACATTGGGTAATAAAAACAAAGAAAATTATGTTACTTTATTTAATGGTAATGTGCTAGGTGATGAAAGACTAGAATCTGGTCAAAAGATAAGAAAAATTCTAAAAACAGGAGTATTAAATATTGGCGTTATAGGTTTAAAAGAATGCATCTTAGCTTATCAACAAAGTGAGGCAGAACAATATAAATTCCTATTAGAATTACTTACTTATCTAAATAATAAGATGAAACAGTTTAGTGAAGAAACAAAATTAAATTTTGCCTTATATGAATCAAACTCTGAACAAGCTAGAAGAAGTTTGATAGGCATTGATAAATCTATATATGGTATTCATAAAGGTATAATTGAAGCCAATCAATATGATTTAATATCTAATGCAAAATTTATTCCTAATTACAAAGAATTAGGAAAAGTACAAAGCTTATTTACAGGAGGTTGTCTAACAACCATATCTGTTCCAAATAAGACAAATAATAAAAAAATTGTTGAGCTCATAACAGAACTAATCGATTCCAACGTGGGCTATGCACAAGTGAGAGTCGGTGAGAAATGAAAATAAGTGGGTTTCAAAAATTAACGCTTCTAGATTATCCTGGAAGAATAGCATGCATAATATTTACACAAGGTTGTAACTATAAATGCTCATATTGTCAAAACTCTTTATTAATTCCTCATGAGAATGAAGAATTAGTTGCCGAAGAAGAGGTTCTTGCTTATTTAAACCAACGAAAATCAATTCTTGATGGAATTGTAATCAGCGGTGGAGAACCTACGATTCAGATCGGCTTAGTGGATTTCATCAAGAAAGTGAAATCGTTAGGATTACTTGTTAAATTAGATACAAACGGAAGTAACCCCAAATTATTAAAACAATTGCTAGAAGAAAAACTTGTTGATTATGTTGCAATGGACATCAAGTATTTATTAGAAGAGTATTCTGTAGTTACCAAATGTAGAGTGAATAGAAATAATCTTCTTGAAAGTATGAATATTTTAAAAAATAGTGGTATTGAATATGAATTTAGAACTACGATTATTAAAAATGTTCATACTATGGATATCATATTAAAACTTTGTAAATATTTTGATAATAAACAACCGTTTTATTTACAAAATTTTGAACAAAGTGAATATGTACCAGATAAAACATTAGAGTCTTTTACAAGAGACGAATTAAAAGAAATAGAAAAAATAATTAAGAAAGAATACCCCAATGTTGTTATAAGGGGTTTATAGGGAGGAAATTAAAATGTATAAAGTAAGAAAACGTGATGGAAAAATTGTTCCATTTGAGATTGAAAGAATAAAGGAAGCTATTATTAAAGCTTTTGATGCTGAAAAAGTAAATTATGATGAAAATGTAATCGACTTTTTAGCTTTAAAAGTAACTTCAGCTTTTGAACCAGACATTAAAAATAATATTATAGATGTAGAAATAATTCAGGATAAGGTTGAATCAGTATTATCACAAGCTGGATATACAGATATTGCTAAAGCATATATCTTATATCGTAAATTACATGAAAAACAAAGAGCAATGCAATCAACTATTCTAGATTATAAACAAGTAGTAAATAGTTATATTAATGTAACTGACTGGAGAGTTAAAGAAAATTCTACTGTAACTTACTCAGTAGGAGGCTTAATTTTAAGTAACTCTGGTACTATTACTGCTAATTATTGGTTAAGTGAAGTTTATGATGAAGAAATTGCCAAAGCTCATCGTGATTGTGATATTCATATTCATGATTTATCAATGCTTACTGGATATTGTGCTGGTTGGAGTCTAAAACAACTTATTCAAGAAGGTCTAGGTGGAATTCCTGGTAAAATTACTAGTAGTCCTGCTAAACACTTATCTACTTTATGCAATCAAATGGTTAACTTCTTAGGTATCTTACAAAATGAATGGGCAGGAGCTCAAGCATTCTCATCATTTGATACATATTTAGCACCATTCGTTAAGGCTGATAATTTATCTTACGCTGAAGTAAAACAAGGAATTCAGTCTTTCGTTTATGGTGTAAATACTCCATCTAGATGGGGAACTCAAGCACCATTTACAAATATCACTTTAGACTGGACAGTTCCAAATGACTTGGCTGAATTAAATGCTATTGTTGGTGGAAAAGAACAAAACTTTAAATATAAAGATTGTCAAAAAGAAATGGATATGGTTAACAAAGCCTTCATCGAAATCATGGTAGAAGGAGATGCTAATGGTAGAGGCTTCCAATACCCAATCCCAACATATTCAATTACTAAAGACTTTGACTGGTCTGAAACTGAAAATAATAAGTTATTATTTGAAATGACTGCTAAATATGGTACTCCATACTTCTCAAACTATGTAAATAGTGATATGGAACCAAGTGATGTTAGAAGTATGTGCTGCCGTCTAAGACTTGATTTAAGAGAATTAAGAAAGAAGAGTGGAGGATACTTCGGAAGTGGTGAATCTACTGGATCTATCGGTGTAGTAACAATCAATATGCCAAGATTAGCTTATAATTCTGAAACTGAAGCCGAATTCTATGAAAACCTAGAAAATATTATGAACATTGCTGCTAGAAGTTTAAAAATAAAAAGAAATGTTATTACTAAATTATTAGATGAAGGATTATATCCATATACCAAAAGATATTTAGGTACATTTAATAATCACTTCTCAACAATCGGTTTAGTTGGTATGAATGAAGCTTGCTTAAATGCTAAATGGGTTAAAGAAGATTTAACAAATGAAAAAGCTCAAAAGTTTACAAAAGATGTACTTAACTTTATGAGAGAAAAATTATCAGATTACCAAGAAGAATATGGAGACTTATATAACTTAGAGGCTACTCCTGCAGAATCAACTTCTTACCGTATGGCTAAGAAAGATAAAGTATTATATCCAGATATTATAACAGCTTCTGATGATGATACTCCATACTATACAAATAGTTCACACTTACCAGTTGGCTATACAGATGATATTTTCAAAGCTCTTGATGTTCAAGATGAATTACAAACACTATATACATCTGGAACAGTATTCCATGCCTTCTTAGGTGAAAGATTACAAGATTGGAAAACAACAGCTAACTTAGTACGTAAGATTGCTGAAAACTATAAATTACCATACTATACAATGAGTCCAACATACTCAGTATGTAAGAATCATGGCTACTTAAAAGGAGAAGTATGGAAATGTCCTGAATGTGGTGAAGATGCTGAAGTATATAGCCGTATTACAGGATACTATAGACCAGTTAAAAACTGGAATGATGGAAAAGTAAAAGAATACAAGATGAGAAAAGAATATGATTTAAATCATAGTGATTGTAAGAAAGAATGTTGTGAAGAACATGAAGAAAAAGAAGAAAAATGCAATCTAAAAGATGAAATCTTATTATTCGGATCAAAGACTTGCCCTAATTGTGCAGCTGCTAAAAAACTTCTTGAAAAAGCTAGCATAAAATATCGTTTTATTGATGCTGAAGAAGAAGTAGACTTAACTAAACAATTAGGTGTAAAACAAGCTCCAACATTAGTTGAAATTAAAAAAGGTAAAGTTGAGGTAATACCTAACTTATCAAATATAAAGAAATATGCTGAAACAGCAAAAAAAGGAAAAAAATAAGAAAAAAGGTTGATATATTATGTATGATGTAATGATAATTGGTGGTGGTCCTGCAGGAATAACTGCAGGAATCTACTGCGCTAGAGCAAATTTAAAGACAATTGTATTTGAAAAAGAAAGTATTGGAGGACAAATTGCTTCTTCTCCTTTAATTCAAAATTTTCCAGGCTTTATTTCTATAAATGGAGCGGAATTTGCAAATAATCTTTATGAGCAAGCAACCAATTTAGGTGTTGATATTGAAATAGAGGAAGTTTTATCTATTAAACCAGGTAAAATTAAAACCGTAGTAACAGACTGTGGAGAATATCAAACTAAGACAGTTATTATTGCCACTGGTGCTAAACACCGTCTATTGCATTTACCAAATGAGGAAAACTTAATCGGTAATGGTATTTCCTTCTGTACTGCTTGTGATGGTGCTTTCTATAAAGGAAAAGATGTTGCTATTATAGGTGGTGCTAATACTGCTGTAACTAATGCTTTATATATGTCTAATTTGTGTGAAAAAGTTTATCTAATTTATCATGGTAGTAAACTAAAATGTGAAAAAGCTTTATTAGATGGCTTAAAAGAAAAAGATAATATCGAAGTATTATACAATTCTAACGTTATTAGATATATCGGGGAAGACGAATTAGAAGGTGTTGTAGTACAACAAGGTGAAGAAGAAAAAGAAGTAAAAGTACAAGGTATATTTATATCTATTGGCTTAGATGCCCAAACTTCTGTAGTAGAAAACTTATTACCATTAAGTGAACAAAAATATATTTTAAGTGAAGATTGTAATACATTAGAAAGTGGTATATTTGTAGCTGGAGATTGTCGAACTAAAGCAATTAGACAATTAACAACAGCTGTATCTGATGGAGCTATTGCCGCTAGTAATGCCATTAAATATGTTGAAAATGAATCAACACTTGCTACAGCCTAAAAAGAGCATTTGCTCTTTTTTTCTTGGAAAAGACCTTGAATAAAAATAAAAAATTATCTATAATGAAATAGAATAAGGAGGGTACATATGGAAAGTAAAAAGCCTTTCATTATTACAATTATTATAATGTCCCTTATAATAGTAGGCTTATCTGCTTTTATCTTCATGGGCAAAGTCCAAGAAAAAAAGGAAAAAGAACAAAAGACTTCTGTTATTAATGATATTGTAATTGATTTAAATGCTTTTTATCAAATATCTGATACAATCCGTAGATTTGATGTAGCTTTTAATAATGTTAATTCTAGTTACTTTGGATATATATATGACGCAAAACGTATATATGCTAATAAATTTGATATGGGGGCAGCAGTTTATGCTTCTATGTTCCAAGATTTAATAACTAATGGTGCGCTAATGTATATTCCTGAAGGCAAGGTTAGAAGTAACTTTGAAAAGATATTTGGTAAGAATTTAGAATACCAAGCAGCTGAAGTAAAAAATTCTCAAGCCTATAACTTTGCTTATGATCAAGAAAGACAAAGATATGCTTATATTGCTGCTAGTGAAAGCTTACAATATCCTGCCGGATATATTGCTTTAAATATTAAAACGGTTTTATCAGGAGATATAATCGAATTAACAAGAAAAGTATTTTATGGTGAATATGTAGGAGAAAATGATACCGCAACTAAGATAGTTATGTATAAAGATGCTTCTAAACAAAGAAAAATAGGGGAGTTACCTCTAAAAAATGGCATGATTAATCAATCAGAAATAATAGCTAAGTATAGTTCTAAAATAAACACTTATATTTATACTTTCCAACTAAGAAAAGGTTCTGACTATAGTTTTGTAAAAATAGAAAAAGGAAGATAATCTTTCTTTTTCTTTTACATATATTGACAAAACAAACAAATTATCAAATAATTAGATGTAAAGAAATAGCATTTTTAAATAATAGGTTTAAAGATTATGATATAATGAATATAGGTGATTAAATGAAGAAAAATATTCAAGGTTTAGATATCAATTACCTACAATATGGTGAAGGAAAAGACGTTTTATTATTACATGGCTGGGGTCAAAATATTGCGATGATGAAACCTTTAGGCGATAATTTATGTAATAATTATCGCATAACTATTATAGATTTCCCTGGCTTTGGTGAAAGTAGTGAACCACCAGAACCTTGGACCATAGAAAAGTATTCAAAGTTACTAGAAGATTTAGTATCTGAATTGGGTATAAAAAAACCAATCCTTGTAGGCCATTCATTTGGTGGAAGAGTTGCATTTCATTATGCGGCTAGACATTCTATTGAAAAATTAGTAATATTTGCTAGCCCATGTATTAGAATTCAAGAAAGCCTACCATTAAGTGTTAGAGTATTAAAAGCCTTAAAAAAGATTCCTGGTTTAAATAACTTAGGCGAGTTTATGAAAAACTATATAGGTTCAAGAGATTATAAAGCTGCTAGTCCAATAATGCGTCAAACTTTAGTAGAAGTTGTAAATGAAGACTTATCTAAATTTGCTCGCGAAATAGAAGAACCAACTTTACTAATTTGGGGTGAAAACGATACTGAAGAGCCGGTAAGTGAAGCTAAAGAATTAGAAAAAATAATGATAGATGCAGCTTTAATTGTACTACCAGGTACTCATTATGCATATTTAGAAAATCTTCCTAGAGTAACTACTATTTTACAAGAGTTTTTTAAAGAAGAAAAAGAAAAAGGAGAATAATTATGATAGTATTATACATTTTAGTAGTAATAGCATTTATATATGCTGTTATTAACAAATCAAAACATTCACTTCATATGCTTCAACAAAATTTATACAATGAAAACAATCGTTACTTAAGATGGGTTGGTAAAAACAAAAAACTATTCCTAGATATAGATCTAATCCCCATAGCAATTGCTTTAATAGGTATATTTGTAATATATGATATTAAAGTAGCTTCTATTATTTGTTCTATTGTAGTAGCTTGTTTATTTATTGCTACTGGTTACTTATGGGATAATAGAGTTAAAAATAGTCAAAATAAAAAGAAACTAGTAGTAACTGCTAGAATTAAAAGATTAATTACTACACTTGCTATTATTCAAATGATACCTATAGTATGGGGCTTATTCCATTTAAATGATCCATTTTTATGGTGGGTAGCTATCTTAATTTTAGCAATCATTCTATATGGAAACTTCTTTGTTACATTTATAGGTAAAGTTATTAATACACCTGTAGAAAAATGTGTATATTTACATTTTAAAAGAATGGCTCAAACTAAATTAAAAGAAATGAGTAACTTAAAAATTATTGGTATTACAGGAAGTTATGGAAAAACTAGTAGTAAAAATATCCTAGCTGATATTCTTAATTGTAAATATAATGCTCTACCAACGCCAAGAAACTTAAACACTTATAATGGTTTAATAATGACTGTTAATAACAATTTAGATAAGTTTACAGATATTTTTATTGCTGAAATGGGAGCCTATGTTAAAGGTGAAATTAAAGGACTATGTAAACTAGTAAAACCACAATATGGTATCTTAACAACTATTGGAACTGCTCATTTAGAGACATTTGGTAGTGAACAAAATATTATAGATGGAAAATTCGAATTAATTGAATCTTTACCAAAAGATGGTTTTGCAGTATTAAATGGTGATGATCCTAAACAAGTAAATTATAAATTAAAAAATAATATTCGTACTATTTGGGTAGGCATAAATAATGAAGATGTTGACGTACGTGCAACCAATATTAAATGCTCAGGTGATGGAACTACTTTTGATGTAATGTTTAAAGGAGATCCTAAAAAATATTCATTTGAAACTAAATTATTAGGTAATCACAATGTATATAATATTTTAAGTGGAATAGCTTTTGGAAAAGAATTTGGTATTGAAATAGATGATTTAATTCAGGCTGTAAAAAATGTAAAACCAGTAGAACACCGTCTAGAATTAAAACCTATGAATAACTTCTTCATGATAGATGATGCTTATAATTCAAATCCGGTAGGTGCTAAGAACGCTGTTGAAGTATTAGGCTTAATGCCAGGAATAAAAGTAGTAGTAACTCCTGGAATGATTGAATTAGGTGAAAAAGAAGATGAATATAATAAAACCTTTGGAGAACAAATTGCTGAAGTAGCCGATTACGTTGTCCTAATTGGAGAACAAAAAACAAAACCAATAAAAGAAGGTTTATTAACAAAAGGCTTTGATAAAGAAAAAATAATTGTATATAATGATGTTAGAGATGCATATCCTTTTATTGAAACATTAACAAAAGATGGAGAAGTATTTGCATTATTTGAAAATGATTTACCAGATACTTATAATGAAAAATAGGAGAGTGAGTATATGAAAATTAGAGTAGGTGTTATTTTTGGGGGAGAATCTGTAGAACACGAAGTAAGTATTATTTCCGCAATCCAAGCTATGCATAAAATTGACGAAGAAAAATATGAAGTAATTCCAATTTATATCACAAAAGATAGAGAGTGGTATACCGGTGACATGTTAAAAGAGATAGATGTTTACCAAGATTTTAATTTAATAAAAAAATATAGTGACAATGTAGTTTTATATTATAAAAATGGCAGTTATGTATTACAAAGAAAAACAGGTCTTGTTAAAAGTGTAGTAAAAGAAATAGACATTGCCTTCCCAATTGTTCACGGAACAAATGTAGAGGATGGAGTTCTACAAGGATATCTACAAACAATTGGTATTCCATTTGTAGGCTCAAATGTCTATGCTTCTGTAGCTGGTCAAGATAAAACTATTATGAAAGATATTTGGCACGAACATGATCTTCCAATGACTAAATATGTTTGGTTCTATGATGTTGATTATCGTGAATCAAAAGATGAAGTTATGAAGAAGATAAGTAAATTAAAATATCCATTAATTGTTAAACCAGCCACTACTGGTTCAAGTGTAGGTATAACTGTTTGTGAAGATGAAGAAAGTTTACTAGCAGGAATAGATGATGCTATTCAATATGATAGTAAAATAATTGTAGAAGAAGTAGTACAAAACTTAAAAGAAGTAAATATTGCTGTAATGGGTAATTATGAATCACAAAAGGTTAGTGAAATAGAAGAAGTATTATCAAAGAATAAATTCTTAACCTATGAAGATAAATATGTTGGTGATGGTAAAGGTAAATTAAAAGGTGCCAAGGCTAATGCTTTTAAGTCTTCTAGTAAAGGTATGGCATCTGCTAACAGAAAATTACCTGCTGAACTTGATAAAAATATGAGAGAAGAAATTGAAAGAATTGCTATTGAGGCATTTAAAGCTCTAGGTTCATCTGGAAATTCTCGTATTGACTTCTTAATTGATGATAAAGCAAATAAAGTATATATTAATGAAATTAATTCAATTCCAGGAAGCTTAGCATTCTATCTATGGGATGCAAAAGGTGTTAACTTCACTCAAGTATTAGAAGATATGATTAATATTGGTATAAAAGATTACAAAAAGAGAATGAGTAAAACCCATTCATTTGAAACAAATATTCTTCAAGGCTTCGCTGCTCATGGTGGAGTAAAAGGAATGAAAGGTATGAAAGGAAAGTTAAATTAACTTTCTTTTTTTTCACTCCATATTTTACTCATGTTATAATGTTGGTGTCTAATCAAACATTAAGGAGTAAAAATATGAACTACATACATCTTACCATAGAAGAACGTGCTTGTATAAGTAAATTTAAAGAAATGAAAATGAGTTTAAGAGAAATTGCAAAAATATTAAACAGAAATGTATCAACAATTTCTAGAGAATTAAAAAGAAATTCATATACAAAATCTAGAAACCATTCTGTTATAGATTATTCTCCGATTTATGCTAATAAAAGGTATAAAGAAAGAAGAAAAGAATGCCATAGACCTTTATCTGCAAATATACAAGTAACAAATTATATAAAAAACAAGATAGAATTACATTGGTCTCCAGACCAAATTATTAACAGATTTGAAAATGATAAACCATTAAATTTTCCTTCTTTATCCACTATTTATAGATGGATTCATTTAGGATATATTCCTAAAACTAAAATAGAACACTTAAGAAGAAAAGGAAAATTCAAAAGACCAGCTGAAACAAGAGGAAGATTCAATTTAGGTAAAACTATTAAGAAAAGACCTAAAGAAGTATTTAAAAGAAATACATTTGGGCATTGGGAAGCTGATACTGTAGTTTCCGGTAAATTAAATAATTATACTTTAAAAAGTAAATATTGTTTTGTTTCACTTGCAGAAAGAAAAACAAGATTATATCTAGTAAAATGGATTCCTGATAGAAAGGAAGAAACAGTAACAAATGCAATAATTGAATTATTGAAAGATTTTCCCAAAGAAGCAGTAAAAACAATTACATGTGATAGAGGAAAAGAATTTGCCGGCTGGAAAAGAATTGAAGAAGAATTAAACACAAATATGTATTTTGCTGATCCTTATTGCGCTTGGCAAAAAGGAACAAACGAAAATTCAAATGGATTGTTAAGAGAATTTTATCCAAAACAAATGAATTTATCATTAACAAATGAAAAAGAAGTTCAAGATGTACTAAAACTTCTAAATAATAGACCAAGAAAATGTATAAATTATAAAACACCACAAGAATTATTTGATGAGTATCTATTTAACTGTTGCACTTGATTTGACAAATTATCTCACAAAAAAAGAACTATAAAAGTTCTTTTTTTTGAATAGTCTCTCCAAGACCGAATAATCCGCTATCAATTATTTGTTTTATTTCTTCTTTACTTAGTATAGTCTCTCCAAGACCGAATAATCCGCTATCAATTATTTGTTTTATTTCTTCTTTACTTAGTGTTAAAGAAAGAATCCTTAGTAAATTATTTTTTCTAGAATAATCGTCATTTGGTATACTTTGTACTTCTATAACATCAAAATCATCCCAATATTTTTTTGAAACAGGGTACGAAATAACCCCTTCATCAGTTTCAATCCCAACAGTAAAACAATCATTATATAAAGCCGGAATAAACTCACCTTCACGACGGCCGTTAAACTTCCAAGCAGTCTTTAATTTTGTATAAGCTTCATCTTTACCTCTACTTTGGAAAGCTAAGGTTTTTCCTACAACAAGAAACTCACTAGCAATAAGATCGTACAAAACCCCAATTTGATTATAACCATCAAATATATCTTTAACACTAAATGCTGGTGGATGCCCAGCAGCCATACAATTAGAAAAGTCAAAGTTTATTAAATCAATAAGCTTTTGTATAAATTCAACACAATTATTTAACTCTTCTGATACTAAAGCATTACTTTTTTCATCTGAAACTATAATGTTATTATATGAACGAGAGAAAAGAGCTAATGATTTACTATCACTATAAGTGTATGCCTTATTTTGATTATCATTTGTTTTTTCTTGATCTGGAACTAAAGATAGTAGTTTAAATACATCACTGTCACAGAAACTATGTAATTTATATCTTTCTGGGATTTTAAAGTAATCAAAAAAGCGTTTATCAATACGATAAGAAGATGTACCTCTAGGAGTAATGATTCCTACAACAAATTCATTGTCCTTCAAGAAACTAGGACGATTATCTTTATCAGGATTGCATTTCCAAGCGATTCCTTTATAAAGATTACATAAAGAAATTAACAAGGCCAGTGCGTTATTGTATAATTCCCCAATCTTATAATATCCATCACTAATATCACAAACACATTTATCAGGATATAAACCTTCAGCTTCTATTTTTTTTTGATACTCATCAGCCATCTTAAATAAAAAATTAGCATGCTTAACATTGCCTAGGATATGTTCATCAGTATAATATGGCTCTTCCTCCATTCCGATAACAGTTGTTTTTGCAGTTTCACTACTAATATCTTGCATTATAAATTCACCCCTTATTCATCAAAAAAAACGAGTATTAAATTATCTCGTTTGAATTATTTCAGTGGTGGGCTGTTAGGGATTCGAACCCTAGACCCACTGATTAAGAGTCAGTTGCTCTACCAACTGAGCTAACAGCCCATTTCCAAGTTGCATATTAATTTTAACGTAAAATAAGCAAATTGACAAGAGTTTTTTGTAAAAAACAAGAGAAAATAACGAAAAAAGTACATTTTTACTAAAAATTTCTTGACTTGAATTAAAAATATATAGTATTCTATTATTGCAATTGCGAAGAAAGCAAAAAAATTTGTTGCAAAAAGAAAGTAGTTGTAGTACAATTAAGAAGTACGAATTGTGATGGACCTGTAGCTCAGTTGGTTAGAGCACACGCTTGATAAGCGTGGGGTCACAGGTTCAAGTCCTGTCAGGTCCACCAAAATGCCTCAATAGCTCAGCTGGTTAGAGCACATGACTGTTAATCATGGGGTCCTAGGTTCAAGTCCTAGTTGGGGCGCCATTTTATTTGGCGAGTTGGTGAAGTGGCTTAACACACTGCCCTTTCACGGCAGCATTCACGGATTCGAATTCCGTACTCGTCACCATATGAATAGAAAACCGTTGTATATCAACGGTTTTATTATTTTTTTAGGACAACTTTTAGTCGTCAATTTTCGATACCTTTTTTACACCATCCAAATAACTAATATATGATATAATTTAGATAAAATGGTGATATTATGGAAACAAAAAAATGTAATAAATGTGCTATTGAAAAAAGCATAAATGAGTTTGAATTAAGAAGTGATACACATAGATATCGAAATACTTGTAAACAATGTAGAAAAGAATATTGTAGTAAATGGCACAGGGACAATATTAAACACGTTAAAGAGTATAATGAAAACAATAAGGAACATATAAAAGAGAGAAGTAGAAAATATTACCAAGATAATAAAGAAAGACTTATAGCATATAGCAAAGCATTTAGAAACAATAATAAAGAATATTATTCAGAGTATAATAAAATGTATAAGGATATTCATAAGGACGAAATAAGTGACTACAATAAAAAGTATAATGAAGAAAACAATGAAAGAAGATTAGAATACAAAAAACAATATCATAAAGAAAACAAAGAATATGAAAGAGAGTATGCAAATAAGCATAGAAAAGAAAGACTAAAAACTGACAAGTTGTTTAAACTTAAGATTCAACTAAGACATTTGGTTTATCATAGCTTAGAGAGAAAAGGATACAAGAAAAAAAGTCACACATATGAAATACTTGGTTGTGATTATGAAACTTTCATTACGTATTTGTTAGAAACATATAGAAAGAATTATGGAATTGAATGGGACGGAAAAGAAAAAGTACACATAGACCATATTAAACCGTTAGCAACTGCAAAAACTGAAGAAGATGTGATTAAATTATGTAACTATAAAAATCTTCAATTATTAAAAGGAGAAGACAATTTAGCGAAGAGTGATAAGCTAGATTGGGAATTAGGGGATAGATAGACGTTATTTTGATGTCTTGCAATTAATAATTTTAGGACAACTTTTAATCGTCATTTTTCATACTTTTCACATTTTTACAGGTATTTGAAACAATTTCAAAACATTTGAAACGTTGTATATCAACAAACGGAAAAACGGAGTAATGTCAAATATGTCTATCGTTCAAATTCCGTACTCGTCACCATATTGAAAAGCAAAACACCACAGGGTGTTTTTTTTGACATCTAAATAAATACCTAGTAAAATTTAATTAGGAGGACTAAGATGAAAGAAGAATTAAACTTTTCCCTAAATAAAATGGATGATGCAGCTACCTCTGCAGAAGATTGCACAGAAAGATATATAGAATCTCTTAATGTAACTGATCAAGCTATGAATGCCTTAGAAAAAAATATGTCCGCTACTTCTGATACTTACCAAACAATTATCAATAATTATAAAATGGCTAGAAATAAATTGATACAAGCCGGTGAATTTATGAAAGAGATTAGTCTGATTATTAGAAACAAACAAATTGATTTAGAAGATAAGACAGCTTATCTTAATAATAATATAGAGTAGGGTGATTAATATGGAGTTAGAAAATAGATATAATTTTGCAGGTATCAAAGAAATAACTAAGATTATTATAGAACAAGCTGAAATAATGGAAGAATCAGTAGAGAAGATGGATATAGTAATAAAAGAAGCAATTGGTAAAGGTGGAAATGCTTGGCAAAGTATGAGTGCAGAAGAGTTGAGAAACAAATGGGATTCTTATGTTGAGGAAATAAAAAAATACATAAATATAGTACACGCTTCACAAGAAAAAATAGAATTAATTAACGATAAAATGTCTGAAGAGTAAAAAAACAATCTTGATTTTGTTGACATACAATGAGTTCTATGTAATAATATATATGCGGATGGAGTAGTACTCAAGAGGCCGAAGAGGCGCCCCTGCTAAGGGTGTAGGGCGGGCAACTGCCGCGAGAGTTCAAATCTCTCCTACTCCGCCATTTTTGATAAAAATCTCGAGAATTCGAGTTTTTTGTTGCAATTAAAAGGCTACTGTGGTATACTATAGGTGCCTAAGGGGGAATATAGGATGAAAAAAATAATAAAAAATGGTTTATTTGCAATAATATTAACAATATTATTTGCATCTGCAACTCAGATTGTACATGCAGCATCGTCAATCACTGTAGATAGTAAACACTATATCTGGTATGAGGATCAAAGACAAACAAAATTCCATACAACAAAAGGATATGCTTATTGTATTACTCCTAATAGAGAAGGTCCTGCTGAAGGAAGAACCTTAACATATAAGAGTAAAGTATCAAGTGGTGGAGTATTATACTTAATTGATAAGTATAATGGTACAAGTGATAGTGAGTATTTAGCTACACAATTAGCTGTTTGGCTATATGATAGTAATCATATGTCAGAATACTGGAGAAATCATGGTAACTTAGATGTAGTTAAAAGAGCTAAAGCTTTAGCTGCAGAAGCTTCTAAAAACTCTAATTATACACATACTCCAAGTGTAAGTCTTAGTGCTTCTAATGTAAATTTAGCAATTACAAGCGATAACAAATATTATCGTTCAGCAGCAATTAAAGTATCAATGGTAAATGCAACAACAGATGCTACATTAGCAGTAGTTGATGGACCAGCTGGTGTTCAAATAGTTGATAAAAACTATAAATCAATTACAAAGGTTTCTAATGGTGGTGTGTTCTACATTCAAATACCAGAAGAAAAAGTTACAACAACTCATTCCTTCAAAATCAGAGCAACTGTAACTGGTAAAGTTGCCGAATTTGAAAGATATACAACTGGTAATTCAAATATCCAAGAATTAATCGTATTAGTAAAAACTGATAAAACAGTTAATACTAGTCTTACAGTAAAAGTAACTCCAGTAAAAAGATCTTGTGAACAAGTTAATGGAAAATACTACAATAAAGAAGGAAAAATAGTAGACAAAAATACTTACATTATTGAATGTGACAAACCATCTTGTTCAAAAGTAGGAGACAAATACCTAGGAATAGATGGTAGTGTAATTACTTATGATGAATATGTTACTCAATGTTTAAAACCAACTTGTGAACAAGTAGGTGAAAAATATTATGGACCAAGTGGAAAAGTAATTACTTATGAAGAGTTCGTTATACAATGTAAAAAACCAACTTGCTCAAGAGTGGGCGACAAATATTTAGGAAAAGATGGTACTGAAGTTTCTCATGATGAATATTTACTTCAATGTAATCAACCATGTACACCATTACCAGATGGTAGATATATAGGAAAAGAAGGAAAATTTGTTACTCATGATGAATACATCATCCAATGTGAAAAACCAACTTGTAAAAAAGTAGGCGATAAGTATTTAGGAAAAGATGGTATTGAAGTAAGTTATGAAGAATATATTGTTCAATGCCAAAGCCCTATATGCAAAGTTGTAGATGGAATGTATTTCGGTACAAATGGAACTAGAGTAACAGAGGCAGAGTACAAAGCTCAATGTTCTGTACCTGTTCCAGATACAGCATCTTCAATGCTTACAGAGTTATTATACTTAATAATTGGTTCTGTAATATTAGGAACTTCAATTGGAATAATTACCTATAAAAGAAACGCTTAAATAAACATAAAAGAATGATAAAAATCATTCTTTTTTTGTGCAGTATTTTCTAGGTATTCCAGGAATTGTATGTTATAATCATATCAAGGAAGTGTATGGAATGGCAAATATATTGAAAAAGTTCTTTAGCGATTTTGAAGATATCACAGAATACTACAACTATTTGGTAAACAAAACAAAGAACCATCAACATGTTGATATTACAAATGAATGGTTAATTGATAATTATTATTTAGTAGTAGAACATAAAAATATTATTCTTGGTAACAAATATAAAATTAAACTAAATAAGAAAATCGTAAGAGAAAATTATTATTTTTTAAAAAGCATCGTAAGTAGTAAAAACTATAATATTAGTTTTAAACTACTCGTCGAAGAATTAAAACATTACCAAAAAGAACATAAAAAAATATTTACCTATAAAGAACTATCCATGGTCTTTTATATTTTAGTTTTTATCTATACTGAAAGATTAAATGAATTATGTAAAGAAGAATATCTAAGATTATCTGACATAGAAGATGTTTCAGCAATTATTAAGAATCATGAGATTCTATCTGCTACTGATTTCTTTCCGGCAAACTTTGATATTCATAGTAATTCACACTATATCTTTGAAGTAAATAATCAACTATATAGAATAGGTAAGAACAGTAATGAATTATTTAAAGAATTAAATGAATATTTAAAAGAGAAAAATGTTAGTTTAAAAGAATTGATAAACGAAGAATATCAAAGAAAAATTGATAATAACATTTTAATTTCAAATATATTTAGTGATTTAAAAGATTTTTTTGATTATTCTATGGAAGATTTGTTTGAAAAAGTATCTAAAACAGAGAAATTGTTATTAACAGATCCTGCCTATAAAGATATGACTATAGAATCAAAGCAATACTATCGTTCTAAACTACGTCATTTGGCTAAAAAACGTCGCCAAAATGAGTATAATTATTTAGTTAAAATATTTGACCCCGAGGAACATATCGGTTTTAAATTGTTTAAAAATTATAATAAAAGTAATACTCCAAAAGTATTTATATACTTATTCATTCTAGTCTTAGTAACAAGTATTATTGCGTATTATTCGTCATATTATTTTATTAGACCAAGGGCTTTAGGATTTATTATCTTATTTATTCCAATTAGTCAGTTAATAACTCAAATCATGCATGAGATTATGATTAATACCATACGTCCAGTTATGATACCTAAATTGGATTATTCAAAAGGTATTCCTAAAGAATCTAAAACTATGGTTGTTATACCTACTATAGTAGGAAATACTCAAAAAATTAAAGAAATGTTTGATGTCTTAGAGTCTTTCTACTTAGTAAACAAATCAGATAATCTATATTTTACTTTATTAGGAGATGTTAAAGCTGCTAATACTAAAGACACAGATTATGATGCTGAGATAACAGCTTATGGTGAAAAATATGCTAAAATGCTAAACGATAAATATAAAAAAGAATTATTCTATTTTATCTATCGTAAAAGAATTTGGAATCCAAAAGAGGATACTTTCCTAGGATATGAAAGAAAAAGAGGAGCTTTAATCCAATTTTGTAAGATT
>CACZGA010000030.1 GCA_902780585.1 uncultured Erysipelotrichaceae bacterium
ATTAGCTTTCTTTGGAAGATTTTCAAATGTATGAGTCCAGTTATTAGCTTCCTCTAGTTTGATTTCTCCAACTTTTTCTTTATTACCAAGTAAGATAACAGTAATATCATCAGGTCTATAACCATCTTGATCATCATTGTCATCCCATACTTTAGTAACTGATACTTCAGTAGTTTCTGGAGTATGAGTATTAGTAATAGTATAACCATCTGTCATATTACCAGTTGTATTTGTATTATATTTATCTACTGTTATTTCTTGAGTTGTGTAATTTATATCTCTTCCATTAGCTTTTTTAGGAAGACCTTCAAATGTATAAGTCCAGTTATTAGAACTATTTAATTTAATTTCGTCTACTTTTGCATTATTGCCAAGTAGGATAACTGTAATATCACTTGGTCTATAACCATCTTGGTTACCATTATCATCCCATACTTTAGTAACAGATACTTCAGTAGTTTCTGGAGTATGAGTATTAGTAATAGTATAGCCATCTGCCATATTTCCAGTTATTTCAGATGTATAATTAGTTACTTTAACCTCTTGAACTGTGTAGCTAATTTCTTCGCCATTATTATATTTATCTAAATCTTCAAAAGTATATTTCCAACTACTACTATTTAATGTAGCTTCAGCAACCTTTTTGTTATCTCCAAGTAAGATAACAGTAATATTATCTGGACGATAACCATCTTGGTTATTGGCATCATTCCATACTTTTTCTACTGGTACATCTACTACTTCTCTGTTAGTAATTGTTTCTTCTTTATCTCTTAGTTCATATGATATAGTTTCATTATTATTTGTTTGGAATGTAATATTTTTAATATCACCATTTTCTTTAACAAATTCTACATTTTCTACTGTTGCAGTAAATTTATTTTCTTTTGTCAAAGTAATAGTTTTATATTCTTTACCATCTACTAAAATAGTTACTTCACATTCATCACCAGTTGTATTTGTTGCTTTAACAAATAAGTTTGCTGTTGAAGTATAAGTTGGTAAATATCCTTCTGGAATATCTTCTTTAACTGAATAATTAATAATATTATTATTTCCATCTCTAATTTCTAAGTCTTCAAATGTATATGACCAGTTGTTGTCTTTATTTAGAGTAGCTGTTTTATCAGTTACTTCTTCACCGTTTGCGTATAATTTTACGTTTACGCTATCTTTTTCTACTTTTTCCCATACTTTATTTACTTTAATATTTGTTTTTTGATATTCGTTTGTATATTTAAATGTATAGGTAGTATTTGTTTCTGGTATTTCACCAGTTATTTTGTTGTCATCTGTTGTTGGTTCATATTCATACTCATAGTAAGTAATATCTTTACCATGAATATCTTGACTTGTAATTTTAGTGTATTTTCTGCCACCAAAAGTATAAGTTCCATCCCCATTATCGGTTGAACCTAATGGTAGGTGATCAGTTTTTACAATATTTTTATCTTCAATAGTTGTTTTGTATGCGTCTCTGACATTGATTTCTTCTATTTCGTAAGTTGAGCCTGTTTCTAAGTTGATAATACGTAGATTATCACCATTTTTCATTTTTACGGTAAATTCTGTGTTGTTAGCAACATAGAAGTATCCAGTATCTCCAGCTTCAGGTGTTCCTGATGTTTCTAAGTTTTTGATAATTTCATTATTTTCATCATATACAGAGTACCATACTTGAGTTTCTCCATAACTATTTACTTTAAATTTGAATTCAAATAATTCGCCTTCTAAAGCATCGCCAGTAACTACTTTTGTTACGTTTAAGTTACTTTTACGATTATTAGTAGCTTTTAATTCTGCTTTAGTATTTTTATATTTAGCATAATAAACTTTACCATTGAATTTATAGAATTCATTTGTACCTTCTTTATAGTAAGTACTTGATCCCATACCTGATGGAACTTCAGATGTTGGTACTTCTACTAATGTTGCCATATTTCCATCAATTAACATTGGGTGAACTGTTTCAATATCTAGTTCCCAGTGACGCATTACTTCTGTTGGTTCTTGTAATGTATAGTCATGACCTGGATCTAATACTTGAATTCCAGTTATATTATTTGAACTATCTCTAATAGTTCTTAATAATCCTGTTGATATAAATCTTGAAGCTTGCCAAGAGTTAGAATTTGAAACTGTTATTTCGTCTACTATTTCATTATCTCTTAGTAGATTCATTGTTATTGTTTCTTGTGATGTTCTTTCATCGATTAAGTTAACCCATAATTTTTCTACACTCATTTCAGAGGCATCTGTTACAACAGGTTTCAATTCATTGTATTCTACTTTTTGTCTACCTTCTTCATCTCTGGTGTCATTATAGTATAAGTAAGCATTTGTATTTGTATCTAGTGTATAAGATGTCTCACTATCTTTATGCAAATACTTTCTAATGTTTTCATCTAAGCTTTCGTATGTAATTTTACCATTTTTTAAATCTGCTATTAAGTCATATGTTTCTTGTGATGGATATACATCGAAAGTAACTTTGTATGTTACATCGTTCTCTAATAGATTTAGGCTCGATAAGTCCCAAATAACTTCTCCTGTATTTGTATCTAGATGTGCTTTTGGTACTTCTTCTCCAGTCCATTCTACATTATTCTTATAATATTTATAAGATGTTTCATCTACTTCTAGTAATTTAGATACTTCGCCTGATGTTGTTTTTACTTGGTTTGTAGTTCCATCATTAATAGATACATCTCCAATTCCAGAATTTTCAATTTCATCTAGAATTTTTTCTAATGCATCTTCTAAGGCTTCAGTGTTATCTGCTCTATAGTAATGATCACTTCCAGCACCTGATTCTGTTGCTAGATTTTCCATACGATCAGCATTACCATATGCTCCAATTGCGTAAAGTTTATATTTACCTTTAGCTAATTCTTTGGCTTCATCTAGGGCTTCATTATAACATCTTGTCATAGATTCTGCTGAATAGTTATTATTTTGAGGATTATCACTACCTAAACCCCAAACATCATAACTGGTATTATTTCTAGCATAATCATCGTTTGGATACCATCTGTTATCTGTTAAATTGCCATAGTTTCCTTTTGTGTTACGTACTGTTGGATTACCATCTGATACGAAGATTACATATGTTAGGTCATCATCATTAAAGTTTATTGCTTTGGCTTTTTGTAATGCATCTTCCCAGTTGGTTGCTCCACTTGCTGATAAATCATTAACCTTACTACTGAATGTTGAGTAAGAAGTAACTGGTGTTGTAAATTCATTTTTTGCAACTGTACCAAAACTTACTAACGCCATTTGAATTGTATCATTTGGATAGCCTTCTTTATTGTTGTAAGCTAGTAATGATTGGGCTAATGAATTTACTGCAGCTTTAGCATCTGATAATCTGGTTCTTCTTCCAGTTGTTACTGTAGACATACTTCCAGATGTATCAAATACTACAATTACATTTGCTTTAGCAACTGTTTTTGTAACGTCTCCTTTCACTGTTAAGGATAATTTATAAGTGCCATCATTGTTGTTTGTTCTTTCTTTTTGGTGAGCTGGGACATCTCCAACTGCGCCAACTTTTTGTGCATTTGTCAAAATATTAGTTATTTTATATGGGTTAACTACCAGTATTGATAATACTAAGGCTACAATAGTATTAAATATAACTAATCTTTTTGACTTGCTTTTAGTCTTTTGATTTTTGTCCATTCAAACCTCTCCCCTCTAAAGACTTTTACTTTTCATTATTTTGTGCAAAAAAAGCATATAAAAATCCTTTTATGGTTTTTTATAATAGCCAAATCCCTTTATTTTGTCAAGAATTATTATTATTTTTTAACAATTAAAAAAATAGACTTACTCGTCTATTCTTTTATATTTTTTTCCGTTTACTATAATTATATCTTCTGCTTGTTCTCTAAAATCTTCATATTCTTTAAAATATCGTTGGGTGGCCATAGGAACATCTTTGATACTATTCAAACCTTCTATAATATTTATATCTCCTTGATAGTATTTGACTTTCACATATGATTTTGTTGGGTATTTCATGGGATCAAAACCTATAATTTCAGTAATTGTGTCTGTTCTACCTTCCGATGTTATATATAGATATACATCTGCTTGATACTCCGGTGCATTATTTACATAACTTCCATCGGGATAAACATTTGTTACTATGCCATAACATATCTCTCCATATTTTTCCGTTTTTTTGTTTTGGATGATTTTTTTAATCCCTTTTATTAACATATACAAACCTATTGCGATAAATAAGCCTATTATTATGTAGGCAAATATAGGTGTTTCAGATCCTGTTTGTGAAGAACTTAAAATCATAATTACTAAAAAGAATACCGAAAACAAGAACCAAACTAGACCAAATACAAATAAAAACATATTTTTTACTCCTTTTTTCTTTATTATAACAATAATCATTTAGTAATTTAAAATCTACATTTTACTAATGTAAACTACATTTGTCGTTTTATGTTAAATATTACTTGAATTTTAATCTTTTTGTCTTTACATTGCTTTACAAAATTTTATTAGTAAGTAGGTGTTAATAATATTATTTTTCTTTATTTATAAGCCTTTTTTTTATTTTACTTTACATTTTACTTGTTATTTTAGTTCTATTTATAATGATATTTCTTATTTTTATATTTTTTATTATTTTTTAAGTAAAGTTTATAATAAAAAAAGTATCTAAATGATACTTATTCTTTAATAATATTTAAACATGTATTTAGTATTGATAGTAAGAATCCAGAAATTATTATTCCACCTATTATGTCTGTTAACCAATGAACACCTGATATTAGTCTTCCTATTACTAGGACAACCATTACTACCCAGGTTACTATATCTAGAATTTGTTTTGCTTTTTCACTTTTTATATAGTATTTACTCATTATAAGCGATGAAGCACATACACATAAAGCTAACATAGTGTGTGATGATGGGAATGAAGCTTCTAGTTCACCCTCCATCAGTACTGGTCGATAATTTATTATTACTTTTTCAAAGATTATATATACTATACCAACTAGTACGTAGAATGCTCCTAAAAGTAATATTTTTTTGTCTACTTTTTTTAATGATTTATTTTTTATTAGTTGTTTTAATCCTATTATGGCATAATAAATTATTAATATAAATGTTAAATAACCTAAGTACTTTGTTATATTATACCAAATCATGTTTTTTGGTAAGTGAATATGTACAAAATTATTTATTGTAGCGAAACCTACTTTAGTGTGATATGGGCCTATTGGCTTAACATCTATAGTTTTTAGCATTATTGTATAGATTATTGAAACTATTCCTAATAGTATACTTATATTTTTCCATTTTAGTTTTTTCATTTTATTCTCCTTTATTTTTATTAATCGTATCATATATATTATTAATTTTCAATTAATGTATTTATTATATATTAATTTCTTTATCATCTATATATTTATGTTTTGAATAGTAAATTAATCTTTTAGCTTCGTGTGTTACTAGTTTTATTCCTCTTTCTGATTTATACCAATTGTCTTTTGAAAATTCATTATCTTTTGGATAACAATAACTACATTTAATCCATTTAGGGAGATACTTACTTATAGTTAGTATTACTCTTTGCATATGAAAAGGAGATGTTACTATTATTAATCTATTAACATTTTTCAATAGCAATTTTTTTTCTAAGGCTACCATAGAATATAGTACATTTTCTGTAGTGTTATTAGATTCATCTTCTATTATTATTTTTTCTTTAGGTATACCTAATTCAATTGCCCTTTTTAACATTAATTTAGATTCTTCTACATTGCTTTTAAACCCTTTCCCTCCTGATATTAGTACGTACGGAGCTCTATTTTCATTATAAAGTTTAGCAGCTAATTGTATTCTTTCTTCTTGGCGCTTTATACTACCAAATATTAGAATACAGTCACCATGTTCTCCATCATCTTGTGGTAGATCAAATAACATTTTATTAATTATTTCGGGAGTAAGTTTTTTACCATTTATTTCTGATAATAGCATTTTCATCACTTCTTAATTATTTGTCTTCGTCACCATCTTCATTTGATAAAGCAATACCTAAGCATAAACCAATACTTAGACCGGTTGGAATACATAATGCCATATTATTTGTTGCTGCACCTATTGCTGTTCCTATACTTATTCCTAAACACATTCCTATTGCTATCCAATAATTGCTTTTTTCAGTTTTGTTTTCTTTTTTCTTTTTTGACATAGCTATCTCCTCTTATTTTTTTATTTTCATATTTATTGGGAATTTATTTGCATAAAAATAATTTAATTCTATTTCTATTCCTTTGCTTATTATAAATGTATATTGTATGTCATCTTGGTTATACTTACTTTTTTCTTGGTTTTCATAATCATAGTATAAAGGAGTGTATATTATTCTATTATTTTCACATTTATAGCTTCCTGTTGTGAAGCTTGATGAAGCTCCATCAGATTGATGCAGAGTTGCTTCATTGTTTTCTTTTAAAGTTAGCTCTACTTTATGTGTAAATAGCTTATTATTTGGATGTTCTTTTTCTCCATAATAGGTTCCATATAAGTCTTTTAAATCAAATGAACATTCATTTTTTTCTACTTCTTGCTTATATTCATTTAGTTTTTTCTTTAATTGTTTTATTTCGTTATTCATTGTGTTTTTTTCGTTTCTTTGTTTACTTATAGTAGTATTGTATGAATATACTCCTATCCCAGTACATAATACTATTATTATAATTAATATAATTAATATAATTAACCATATATTTGAATTTGTTTTGTTATTCATTAATCTAGCTCCTTTTTATCTTATTATAATTATTTTTTTTGTGATCAATGTAATGTGGTTTGTCTTTTCTTTCTAAATTGTTACCCTTTCTCATTCTTTTGCATTCTTTGTACTTCTTTATCCTAGGAAGAAAAGTGGTAATATAGGACAATTAAGTACAAAGGTATCTAAATAATAGAATTTATAACGTTCTTAAAACAAAAAAGTGATTTAAAATATCACTTTTTCCAAATCTATTATTTATTGTTTTTGAATTCTGTGAAGTAATAGTTCCTTCCATCAGTACTTTCAAAAGTATAAATAATTGTATTTAGTTTGGCTTTATTATTTTTGATATAGTCTTTCAAATATGATTTTGCTGCATCTGGACTGCCAGTATAATCATCTAAAGTAATAGTTTTATTATAATCTTTATAAATCTTATTTGTCATTCCATCCAAGAATGCATAAGCAGTAGTAATTTCTAATTTACTCTTAGTAGCCTTATAATCAATAATAACATTACTTGCCATTGTTGCAGTTGCTCCACCACATCCAGTTTTAGAATAATATTTTTTTTCACTTTCGTTAAGAGTATAATCACCACATCCTAAGTTAAAAGTAGCTTTTTCATAAGTGTTTGGGCCATATACTTCTTCTACTGCATTTTTAACATCACTTTCTGATATTATATCATATTGAGCATCTGATGTTGATGTGTGTTTGCTATATACTTTTGAACCAATATACTTTATTTTGTCTGCTGCAGAAAGATTTTTAGCAGTTACTGTATCAGCATCATATATTGCCGCTGATGGTTCAATACTTAATGGTGAAATATAATTAACATATTTTTCTAATTCGCTATCAGAAAATGTAACACTTTCTTCTACTTCTTTTTGATTCTTATTTTTCATTTGTTCATTTACTGAACTGTTTTCTTTAATAGTTAATTTATCCTTATTGACAAATATAAATGCACCCATTCCTGCACATGCTAGTAATAAAATAATCATAAGTATGATTAATCCTACATTACTTTTTTTCTTTTCTTCCATTCAAATCACTCCTTCCTATTATGTTTTAATTATATCATAATTTCCTTTTTGTGAATATAAAAAAGACCTTCTTTGGTCTTTTTAATTATTTTTTAAGGTATCTAAAAGGTATCTAATTCCTATTTTTTACTATTTTTTTACTTTTTGAAATCTCGCAAACCGTTGATATTACTTATTTTCCACAGCACTGCTTATATTTCTTTCCTGAGCAACATGGAAATAATGCACATTCTCCACAAAAATTTACTTTGTGTTCTTTAGTACATTCATTTATAAAACATCCTTTTATACTACAGCCGGTTACACCACCTTCTCTACAATCATTACATTTTGGGTTTGCATATTTTTCTAGTTTTTTTTTGGAATATAATAAATTCATCTAATTTGTGTCTATATTCTTTTTTTTTAAGTTTTTATCTAAGAATTCTTTATGACTATCTAATAATATTAATAGTTCTTTGGCGTGCATTTACATCCTGCACAAGTTGAACAAAACATTGAACATGGGGCAACTGCTTTTAGTATATAATCTTTAGTAGTTTCTTTCTTTGATCATTTCTACTATGGCTTTTTGCCATGAATTAAATATAGTTGCATATTTTAGACTTTCTTTTTCCTCTTCTGTCTTATCTTTTAAGCTTTCTTCTACTATTTTATTTAGAATAGGTTCGTATTTTTTATAAATTGAATTGTCTATACATAATCCATTCCCAAAACCCATATATAGATATGTATATTTTCCTTTGTTTTTCATTTTTTCATTATTTTTCCATGTTTTATACCATTTTGGAAATTGCTTAGCCATATTTTCTAAAGAAATTTGGTCTTTATTATTATTTGGATATAACCAACCATCTATTCTATATGTGATTAATTCGTTACCCTCTTTTACAATAAATGTTGAACCATCTTCATCACCCATTCTACCTGGGTTAGTTATAAACATTACATTATCTTCCTTTATTTTTAAAAAGTCTTCTTTTGATATTTTTCTTTGGTCTAATAAGCCCATAGTTATTCTCCTTATTATATGATTCTCTTTGTATTATTCTATCTTTATTTATTTTAATTGTTTTTAGGATTTGTCATTTAGTTGTATAAATATTCCTGATATTATTATTACAAGACCAATTATTGCGTAGATACTTATCTTTTCTTTTAATATTAGTGTTGTCCAAATTAATGATATGAATGGTGTTATATAAGCTAAGTTTGATATTTTTGCTGTGTCTTTTTTTATTGCTTGAATCCATGTGGTGTTTGCAACTGCTGATATGAATATACCGTTCCATAATAAACCAAGTAATTGATATATGTTTGGGATAAACCACTTATGGGTTATTGTAAGATATATTGCGGATATTAAAAATGAAAATAAATAAAAGTACATCATGCTTAATAATTCGTTATAATTTTTTAGTTTATTTAAAACGGCAAATAATCCATATGATATAGCTGCTAAAATACAGAATATTGCACCCTCTAATATTTTATTATCAATTCTAAGTAAATCCCCATTACTTGTTACTATAATTACTCCTATAAATGATAATATAATTGCAATTGATTTTTTTATTGTTATTCTTTCTTTTAAAATAATACAGCCAAAGATAACTGTCATGATTGGCCATAAGTAATTAATTATAAAGGCTTGAGAAGCATACATACTATTTATTCCTAAACATAATAGTAACTCATATAGAAAGGTACCTGTTATACCAATAAAAAACAACTGTATATAGTCTTTTTTTGTGTAGTTTTTAGTTTCTTTAATATTTCCATTTATTATATTTATTGTTAATAAAAAAATGAATGCAAAAATAGAACTAACAAATAATAATTGGATACTATTTATACTACCTAGAAGTAATTTAGTAATTGTTGCTGATGTTGACCAACATAATATTGATATTCCTGCATATATATACTCCTTTTTCATTTCTATACTCCTTTTTATTTTATATTATTTAAATTATATCATAAAAATAAAGTGAATAATCACTTTATTTCTTTTGCTTTATTATTATATATAATCAGGCTACTTATCATAATTAATATAATACCAATTATTTTTTTTATTTCTAATATTTCATTAATTGATGTATTTGGAACATCTATAATAGTAGGATTATTTGTTTCTTGTTTTACATCTAATACATTATTAATAACGGGCTCTTTTGTTTCTGCTTCTTTAACTTGAACTTCATTTTTTGTTGGTTCATTTGTATTTGATTTATTTATGTCATTATTTAAATTGTTTTCTATTTTTTTCCATTTTGCATATAGAACTATATCTTTATTTGTTAAATTATTAAAATCAAATTTTTTAGTATAGTCTTCATCTTCATACCAACCTACAAATATATATCCTTCTTTATTTGGTTTATCCGGTTCTTGGATTGTTGAACCTTCTTTATATTTTATTTTTTCTATATTATTTCCATTTTTAGTATCAAATGTTATAGTATGTTCTTCAATTACTTTACTCCAATTTGCAATATAATTTTTGTTGCCGTTAGAACCACTTTTTATTGTTACTGTAGTTTGGGCAGTTTCTCCATTTGAACCTGTCCAACCGGTAAAGATATAACCTGATTTAGTGGGATTATTTAATGTTAAGTCAGCTGAATCTACATTGTATTCTGTTGGATTAGATTTATTATTTAATGATCCCCCATTTAGATTATATGATATTGAATAATTGTCTACTTTCCAGTAGAAAATTCCTGCTACTGCTCTTTCTGTAGTAAAATTATTATCATATTTTGGATTTAACATATTATTTTTGTATACAAATGCTGAAGAACCTCCTCCATCTAGGTTATATAAATATTTAATATCAGTCGTAAAATATTTCTTTGTTACATCTATTATTTCGTTAAATGTTAGACCTGCTTGTTTTAATGAAAAATTATTCCCATTAAGTGGTTCATCTCTACCAGCTGAAACAGCAACAAATTGATTTCCTTTAGAGTCGATTGCTATCCAAGTACGTGGATGCCTGCCACCGGTTAAGTCAGTTGTTCCTTTATAATTGTTTTCATCTTTGTATTCTCTAGTGCCATTTCTAATCATGGTAATAAAGCACATTCCTTCACACCATCTTGGCTCTAAGGCATAGGCTAAGTTAATACCTACACTTGTTGATGATGAATCAACTGCGTACACATTAGCTTTACTTTCTGAGTCTTTTGTATTAGGCTTTAAATAAAAATCATATTTTGATACATCTGTATTTTTACCTAATAGTTTTCCATTTAAATCTACTAATCCCATATATTGAGTATTTACTGCTAATGTGGCATTATGTCTTTTAGCTGCTGTAGTGGGTCTTTCAAAACTACCTATTTTATCATTACCATATGCATAATGCATTTTGTATTTACCTGGTATAATAGAATACCATATTGTAGTTCCTTTGCCATTACTTTGAGAATATCTTATTTGGGTATACTTAATTGGTAAATACTCTTCAGCATTTACTTGAAAAGGGCTTAATATAATAAATGTTAATATTAATATTTTTACAAGTAATTTTCTTTCTTTCATTTTACTTTCTCCCTATTTGTTTTGCTGTTTAATATAACACATTTTATGCTTTTTTGCAATTATATTTTAACAATGCATAAAAAAAGTGAAATAAGAAATTTCACTATTTTTTATATTATTACTTTTTATTTAGCCAATAATATGGTTGTTTATCTGGATTCTTTTAAAGACTATGCTATTATCTTTTATTAAAAAAATAAGTGCCTTTTCAAAATTTATTTACTGCAACCTTTTTAGAATAATTATTTACTATAATTATCTACTTTTTCAAAAACCAATTTCCCATCTTTATCAAAGTAATATTCGAATCTATATATCTTATCTTCTCCATTAGATATACTAAACTTATATTTTGCATTTTTTATTCCAGTTATTTTTAATACATATTTACTATCTCTATTTATTATTTCAGCAGATCCTTGTTTTGCACTAATAAATCCTGAAATATAATAATTATCATTTAATTCTATATCATATTTTTCTAAATTTTCATATGTTTCATATTGTTTGTATACATCAAATAGTATGCCTTTACTTATTAATACAAAGCCGATTGTAAATATAATCATTATACTAAATAATATTATTATATTTTTTCTATTATTGAATACTCCGAGGATTATTAATGCAATTGCGAAAAAGCAAAATATACCAGATAATAAGTGGTTTGGGAAATTTTTTAACATACTAGTAAAAAATCCTATACCTAAAATAGAAAGTAGTATCAACATTGGCAGTATTATGATAATACTTAATATATTATCCTTTTTTATATAATATCCAACATATCCCATTGGTAGGCATGCTATTGTCCAAACAAACCAATATTTATAAAAAGAAAATAAATGCCAACCTTGCCAACTAAATGGAACTTGTAATAAATAAATTAATGGTTGACTTACCAAAAAGAAAATAAAACATTTCATTGCTGAATCTTTTGGTGACTTACTATTACTAATTATAATAACGCCGAATAATATCCACCATTCAAGTGTTGCGGCTATATCTCTAAAAGATGTATCTTTTGTAATTGGTATTGATGCCATTGCTGCAGTATAAATAGCTACAATTATTGCAAAGGTAATTAATTTTTTCCAAGTAAAATCAATACCACCAAATAGTTTCTTTATTACTTTCATATGTTTTCTCCTAATATTATTCTTTTATTTTCTTCCGATATAGTATAATCCATTAGAAATGTGACCATTCATGGTTTTATATTTTAATTTTTCTTTTTCTAAACAATTAAATTTACTTAATAAT
>CACZGA010000031.1 GCA_902780585.1 uncultured Erysipelotrichaceae bacterium
CTTGGTTTTGAAATAGTTTTTATAACAAAAAGAGGCTTTAAAGATTATGACCATTCTGATTTGATAATTCCAGATTATTTGAAAATGAATAATATTTTATATGATGATATAATTACTGGCTCTGTGGATAAGTATAAATATTTAGGTGATTGTGATTACTTTATAGATGATGCATTTGAAAACTGTGAACAGGCATTAGAAAAAACAGGTGCTAAAGTAATAATGATAAAAACAGATAGAACAAAAGATTATAATAATGATAAAGTATTTAAAGCAAATAATTGGCAAGAAATATTTGAATATATAACTCAATAGAATGAGTAATAAAAAAAGAGGTGATTTTATGACAAATATAAAGTTAATAAAACCATCAAAAGATTTATATAAACAGTATAAGGAAATGATGGATGAATGGAATAATGATGGGTCAAGAATTGATCCTTGGCCACTACATCTTAAATATAGTACTGAAGATGAATTTAATGAAATGTTAAATAGAATTGATGAGGTAGAAAAAGGTATTAATCTTGATGGTTATGCATCTTCAACTACTTATTGGTTGTATGATGAAGATAATAATAAAATAATTGGTGCTTCTAATTTAAGACATTTTTTAGATGAAATTGGTGGGGAGTATTGGGGCCATATTGGCTATGGTATTAGACCTACTGAAAGGGAAAAAGGATATGGAACTTTAATTCTTACCTTAACTCTCGATAAAGCAAAAAAACTTGGTTTAGAAAAGGTATATTTAGGTGCTTATGAGGATAATATTGGTTCTTGGAAGATAATGGAAAAGTGTAGTGCTGTATTTGATAAAATAATATATGAAAAAGAAACTAATTTACCGATTAAGAAATATTGGATAGATTTAAAATAGAAAGGTTGATTTGAATGAATAATATTGTTTTAACATCATGTGGAATTAGAAAAGAGAGTTTTAAAAACAGATTTTATGAAATTATTTCAAAAGAAGAATTAAATAATAAAAAAGTTTTGTATATAACAACTGCTTCTGATGGGGAAGATGATGATGATAAAACTTGGATGGATGAAGAGTATAAAACTATTTTAGATTTAGGAATTAATAAATCTAATATTATAGAGTATAAAATAGGTAATGATATTAATATTAATGATTTTGATATTATATACATGATGGGAGGTAATACATTTTATCTTCTTGATATAATTAGAAAAACTGGATTTGATAAAGTAATTGGGGACTTTATTAATAATGGTAAAATATATATTGGTTCTAGTGCTGGTAGTGAAATATTAGGTAATTCTGTTGATATTGCATTAGGTTATGATAAGAATAATGTTAATATGATAGATTTTACTGGATTAAAAATAGTGGATGCTTTAATAGTGCCTCATTCAAATAGAAAAGAAGAATTTATAAATGATTTAAAAAATAAAACAAATGAGAATGTAATAACTCTCTATGATGGTGATGGTCTAATATTATAGAAGAATGGTTATTGTATCATTATGATTTGTTATATTTTTATAAAATTATTGTTTAATTATTTATTCATGCTATAATTATAATAGGGTGAGGTAAATGAATAGTAAAGAGAACAATATAAATTTTATAACAGGATTTAAAGGATGGTTAGCTTTATTAGTTGTTATTCATCACTTTGGTCTTGTTTTTTTTCCGAGTTTAGTTAATGGTGATGGTAGATACTTATTTATATCAAAAAAAATGACTAAGACAATAATACAAAGCCCCTTTAATTTTATTGGCTATGGTGGGGCATTGGCAGTATCTTTTTTCTTTATTATATCTGGATATTTAATTGCTAAAAAAAGCTATAATAAATCAATAGATATTTCAAATAAAATGTTGGATAGATATAAGAAATTAGTTAGGCCTGTATTATACTCATCATTATTTGCATTTGTTCTTGTAACTATTTGTAAAAAAATAGATTTATTCTTTAATCCTTGGCTTTCTAGCTTTAGTTATTATAAGAATGTAGAACCAAATATTATTCTATGTTTGTATCAAAGTTTCGTTGATACTTTTGCAACTGGTATGGCTGTTTATAATCCTCCATTATGGACAATGTCTTCAGAATTATTAGGAAGTTTATTCTTATATATTTTATTTTATATTTTCAAAAATAATAAAAATTTTTATTATATATTGTTTTTAATTCTATTAGTCTTTTTAAGATCTAATATTGCGTATTTTATTCTTGGAGTTTTTGTTGAAAAGTTCGAAAGAGAAGGCTATTTTAAAAGTATAAAGAATAATGCGATTATTAAAATATTATTATTTGCTTTATGTATATATTTATTTGGATTTACATATTTAAGCTGTTCAGCAAAGTCCTATGAGGTTTTAAATAAACTAGTTACATTTAAATATACAATAGTAGATAGTGTTACACTTGTAAGATATATATCATCAGTATTGTTTTTTATATTGATTATTAATAGTAAAGTTTTAATAAAAATATTTAGTTTTAAAATATCATATTTATTAGGTAAAATATCTTTACCCATGTATTTGTTACATTGGCCTATATTATATACTATTATTATATATATTACATATAAGTTTAATTGCTATATAAATAATAAAACATTAGTAGTTTTAGGTTCATTATTTTTATTTGTACTAATCTGTATAATTAGTTCTATCGTTTATAACAAACTATCAAAAAAATTAGATTCAATTATATCATCAAAAAGTATTATTACTATATTGGAGGCATTTAGAAGTATTTAACAATAGACTTTATTAGTATTAGGTTACTTTTTAATAATTTACTTTAAAAGAAATAATAGTTATAATAAATTATTAAAAGGACGTGATTTAATGGATAAATTCAATTTTAGTTATACTAGTTCAATCAAAAAAATTAGATGTTTTGTTTTGTTGTAATTTAGTCGTTAGAAAGTGATTTATATGAGTGAAAATATAACTAATATAAATTGATTGGGTTTTAAAATCCGATATGTTTATGTAAAGGATGAATAAAAGTGAAAGAAATATTTTTAAGTTTTAGGCCAGAGTATTTTGGCCCATTATTATATGGAATAAAAAAATATGAGTATAGAAAAAGATTTTGTGATGAAGAAACAATAGCTTATTTGTATTTAAGTGGTAAATCGAGAACTGTTGTTGGGGTTATGGAATTAGGTAAGCCAATTAGATTAGATATTACAAGAGATAATTATATAGATTATCCAGATACCCTTAAAAGAGTTGATAAATATATTGAAAGTAAAGATATTAATGCAATTCCAATTAAATCATTAGCACTTTTTAGGAATCCATTAAGTTTGGAAGATATTAGAAAAGAAATTCCAAATTTTATGCCACCTCAAATGTATTTTGTTTTAGATAATCACTTAAAACTTAAACAATTACTAGAGCAACAAATAGTCTGTGAAAAATTGTTTTATCATGAACATAATTGTATTTATTATGATAATTTAGCAAAATCGGTTAATGAGTTAAAGAAAACGGAAGAATATCTAGAGCTGAAAAATAAGAATGCTGATGGTAATACTTTTCCAAATATAAATTTTTAAATCATAAAAAAAGGAGTTGATCCAAATGATTGAAAATAAGTGCTTATTAAACAAATATAATGAAAAAATATTTGTAGAAACTTATACACCTGATAATGCAATTCAAACAATATTTTTTTGTCATGGAATAACAGGATGTAGAAAAGGAAGAACTATGGATGATAGTTATTTCCAAGAATTAGCAAAGAAGCTTATGAATAAAAAATATAAAGTAGTCTTATTTGATTTTTCGGGTCATGGAGAAAGTGAAGGAAATGATTATGATGTTACTTTATCTAAAAGTGTTTCTGAATTAGACCTAGTTTTTGATAGTGAAGTGTTAGATAAAAATAAGGTAAGTTTTCTAGTATTCTCTTATGGAGCAGCGGTACTATGCAAATTTTTAGAAAATAACATAGATATTAATCCAAATAAAATTATTATGTATAGTCCCTGTTTATATCCTTTGGAAAGTTGTTTCCTAAATAAAAACTCAATCTTTGGAAAAGACATAGTAGAAGGCTATGATAGTGGACTATTAGAAAAAAATGGTTTTGTGGTAGTGGGCGCAAAAAACTTTAAATTTGGGATAGAAATGATTAATGAATGTAAAAGCTTTTCCCCAAAATACTTAAAGGTATTTAGTAATAAGATACTTGTTTTATCAGGTAAAAATGATGTGATATTAAATACAAAGTATAATGATGATTTTTGTAAAAGAAACGGGATCAAAGAGATTTACTTTGACGCTTCACATTCGTTATTTGAAAAGATAGAAGATGTGTTTAAATGTACTATAGATTATTTTTTGGAATAGCAAATATAAATAAAAGAGGTGAATATTTATGAAAATATCATTTAGAAATTGTGAATATAGTGATTGTGATTTTATTTTAAATTTAAAAGAACTTGGTATGAAGTGGTATATTGAAAAAATATATGGATGGAATACTGATATTCAAAGAGAAAAGACAAAAGATGAAATAGATAATCACAAAAATGATATGAGAATAATTGAAGCTGATAATAATGATATAGGTGTTACAACATTTTACGAAGAAAATAATGAATATGTTGTTGGGTTAATAATTGTACATCCTGATTATAGAGGTAAAGGTGTAGCAACTAATATTATTAAAGAGTACATTGATATAGCAAAAAAGAATAATAAAAATATCAAAA
Organism: uncultured Erysipelotrichaceae bacterium; assembly: GCA_902780585.1. Lineage (GTDB taxonomy): Bacteria > Bacillota_I > Bacilli_A > RF39 > UBA660 > UBA3789. Next base: position 4,714 of record CACZGA010000031.1, read on the forward strand.
TTAAAACATATAAATATAATCCTGCTAAAAAGTTATATGAAAGATTAGGTTTTAAAATATATAGTGAAGATGATACGCATGTATATTTAAAGATAGTATTTAGTAAATAAAAGTAGTTGATCCAATTTATACTAACTTTTTTAAACTTTTGTGAAGATTATAAAAAGTGATATTAAAATGACTTGAATACCTAAATATAGGTTTTTTTTATAACAATAAAGAAGAGTATTTTAATCATAATAATACTTTTGAAATAATTAGTAGCATTTCAAGAAGATAGAGTGCCTTTTGTTTTAGCTTGACAATAAAAATGACTTTCTTTATAATTGATAATAGGAGAGTGAGTAGTTAAATGAAATATAAATGGATTTATTTGATGGCTTTATTAATACTTGGTATTCCTTTTATTAGTTTGGCAAAGACATGTGATGTTGATAAAGTTTTTATTAATTCTATTTCCGTTAGTAATAAATCAGAAAATGTTATAGAAATAGAGAATCCTCAAGCAAATAAAAAACAAGTTGATATAAACTTAAATATGAAAGAGAAAAATGATTTTATCGAGTATAAAATTGAAGTAAAGAATGAATCTGATGAAGATTTCTATTTTGATAAAAATTTAATTATTGGTCATTCAAAATATATTGATTATAAATTAAGTTCAGATGATAATTCTTATATTGTAAAAGGTAATTCTTCTAAGAAAATGACTATTAAGGTTTACTTAAAAGAAGATGTTGCTCAAGCAGATTATACTGATGGTATTTATAGTGAAGATAATATATTTGTTATTAATATTTCAAATGAAAGAATAAAGAATCCATTAACTGGTAGGAATTACTATATCATGTTATTATGTATAATTATGATAACAGTTTTGTTTACATTTATTTTGTGGAAAAATGATAAGAAAAAGTCTGTTACTTTTATATTATTAGTATTGGGAACACTAGTATTAAGTCCTATTTGTATTAATGCTTTATGTAAAGCAGAATTTAAAATTAATTCAAAAGTAATAATTTCTACAAAATCATTATCTAGTTTTAATATTAGTTGTGCTGGAGATGAAAAATTTTATTTCTATGAAGGTATGACATTTGGTGATTGGATAAAGAGTGATTTATATCAAGGAAACATTGGTGGAGATTATGACTCAATAGAACAATGTATTCAAATATGGGGTAATAATCGTGGATGCACTGCAATTCGATATGAAGACAAATATTCTATACTTACTGATACGTATGACTTTTATACGATATCTCAAGAAGAATGTGAAGAAGCTGATACTTGTGAACAAATAAATAATCAATATTATTTATTAGAATATGCTTATGATGAGTTCAATACATTAGAAGAATGTGAAGATTGGTATGGTGAAGGTGAATGTCAAAGTAAGAATTTCAAGTATTATCATTTTGAAAAAGGTATATATTTAACACAATCAGAATGTGAAAATGAAATGAGCTACTATGATTCTGCCTCTTGTACTCTTTTACCAGTAGCTTATCATTATATTAAAAATTATTATTGGAATTATGACACATCAGAAGAATGTGAAGAAGAGTATCAGAAATTAATGAATGAATATCTTGAAGATCCTGATAATTTAGAAGAACCAAATCAATGCATAACAAGAAGGATTGAGCACAGAAATAGTCCAACTCCTAGAAACAGTAATTTAAATGGTAAATTTGACTTTAGTAGTGATTTCTTTTATTTTGTAAGTAGTGATGAGGATGAGATTACATCTTTCCGTCTGAACGATATACTTGCCAATACTACTTATGCTTGTTCTCGTACTGGAGAATGTGTATCACCTGATAGTAATATCTTATCTGGAAGTAAGACTATAAAAGCAAAAGATATTAAAGTAAATGATTTAATTTCATATTATGATTTTAAAACTAATAAAGTAGAAATAGGAAAAGTTGGTAGAGTGTATATTCATAAAGATGCGACAAGTTTTATAAAACTTACATTTGAAGATAATAGTTATATAGAAATGACTGATTATCATCCAATATATACAAGTACAGGATGGAAATCTTATACTAATAGAAATGGATATCCTAAACCTAAAATAGGGGATTTAGTAAAAAGTAATAATGGATATAAAAAATTAGTAGGAATTAAACCGTATGTTGGGAAAGAAGATTTTTATGATTTTGAAATAATTTCAAAAGATGGAAAAAAAGTAGATAATTATTTTGCGAATGGTGCTTTAGTACAAGGATCATATAATAATTAGAAGGTATACAGGAGTAAAATCCTGTTTTTATATGATGAAATATTAAAACAAATGAATTTAAAAAGAGTAGATAATAAAGATATAAAAAAATTAACAAGAAATAGAATTGTAAAATATATTGATAATATTTTTATTCATGAAGATAAAAGCATTGAAATTAATTTTAAGGAAGATATAAATTCTATTTAATAATTATGTTATAATGTTATAGAAAAAAGAAAGTGATTTCTAATGAATAATCAAGATAGTGAAAAGGTGTTTCAAAAGAGCCAAATCAATTGCCTGCCTTGTATTTATACTGTACATCATTTAAACCCTTATAAAATGGGAGTTTTTAAGAATTAAGATCTTGCAAGTTTTAATAAAAAAAGAAGAAAAATTTGAAAAAATAGGTTTAATATACTCATTTTTGAGAGAAATTAGGGTACTGACTTGTAGTACTCTGACACATTATATTGAAAGATTAAAATTGATAAAAAGAGGTGAAAATATGTCAAAAACATACTATCATGTTGTAACAGAAAGACCTATGGAATTAGGACAAGAAATTATATTTGATGAAAATCATTTTAGTGGTGTTTACGAACGTGTATATATTTTATTTAATGTAGTAGAAGATATTTATTCTAATCCGGATAAATATAAAAATGCTGAGTTAGATCATCATTTGAAAGTAGCACTAAGAGAACTTGCATTAGAAGAAGTAAGAAAGAAGAAATATCCTAATTATCCATCAAGGCTTGCATCTTTATATGTTTCTAGTAGTTTAGAAGAAGCAGAAAGTTGGTATAATTATTTTATTAGTTTAGGTAGACCAATATTTCAAATAGTTAAAGTAAGTGTGGATGGTAATAGTTTTACTGGTGATGCGTGTAATTGCTTTGATGGTACAATAGACAAAAATTATAATCTAGAACAAGCCGAAATATATTGGCAGGCAAATGATAATACAAAAGGAAAGAATCCGGTATATGAAACAATTGTAGATGGAAAAATTAAAGTAATTGAAATTATAAAAGAAAATGATAAAATAAAACAGATTTAAAGGAGTTGACCCAAATGAATGATGAAAATAAAACGAATATAAATTGGTTGATATTGATTTAGTCTAGCCATTCATGAAACTCCTATAAAATAAGGGAAAACTAAGCATTAAGTAATTGCATTTTTTAATAATAAATTATTAAAAAGTATTAAAAATATATAAAAAAGCGTCAAAAATAGCATAGTATTTGATACTTGATATTGACGGTTAACCATTTATAAAAAGAGGTGAAATAATGGTAATACATTTAGATGTGGATATTTTCGACAATGTAAAACACGGCATAAAAAATGTCGAAGTAAGAGTAAATGATGAAAAAAGAAGAAAAATAAAAGTAGGAGATAAGATTACTTTTTTAAAGAGACCTGATGATATAGAAAACATAGATGCTATCGTTGAAAATTTAAGTTATTATAAAAACTTTAAAGACTTAGTTAAAGATTATACAATAGAAGAATTATATTCAAAAGGATATTCAAAGGAATAATTTTTATATTTATTAAAAAGGTTCTATTCTGATGATGAAATTGATAAATATGGTACAGTCGCAATAAAATTTAAAATTACATAATATTTGATACTTGGTGTTGATGGATAACCTAATATAAAAGAGGTGGCTGACCGAGCTGAAATTTTTATTATTATTGTTAACAATAATAATAAAAATTTACAACATATCAAATATAAATAGAAAGGGATCAATCAATAAGAAATTAATTAATATTTCTATAAGATTGATTATACGTGAAGTATATGAAAGTATATGTAGTAGGTGAAGAACAACTATTTAATAGTTCTCAAAAAGAAAATATTGGCAAGTATGGAGGAATTGTTTTTTTAGATTCTAATAATTATATAGAAAATATAATTAATGATTCTAGTGAAAAAGTAGTTGTATATGATCCTGATTTTGGAGGATGGGATTTTCCAAAAGACATTTTAGAACATTCTCAAAATTTAAAAGCAATATTCTTAGGTACTACTGATAAAAGTTATATTGATTTAGATTACTGTAATGAAAATAGTATAGAAGTATTTAATATACCTAGATATGCTGCTGATAGTGTAGCTGAATATTTAGTTATGTATATGTTTAACTGTGCTAAGAAAATACCTCTTCAAATAAAAAATAATAATAAACAAGAATTCACTCCTATGTATGAACAAATTCAGTTAAAAGACAAAAAAGTGGGTATAGTTGGATTTGGTAATGTAGGAAGTAGAATTGCAAATATGTGTAATGGCATTGGAATGAATGTATGTTATTGGGATAGAAAAGAAAAAGAATGTAACTATACATTTATATCCTTAGAAGAATTATTTTCTTCTTGTGATGTGATATATTTGTGTTTATCAATTAATGACGAAACTAAAAATTTAATAACTGATGAATTATTAAATAGACTTAAAACTAATTGTATATTTATTAGTTGTACTGGTAAGAGTTTATTTAATTATAATTTAATTGAAGAAAAGATAAAAGGTGATGAACTATTTGGATATGCATTAGAAGAACCAAATAAAGAATTAAGTAGCTATGAAAGAAATGTAATGGTTACTAGTGAATATGCATGGTTTACAAAAGAAGCTAATGAAGCTAGAATTAATTTATGGACTGAAATAATAGTAGATTTTTTGAATAAATAAAGGAGTTGATCCAAATGAATGAAAATAGAACTAATATAAATTGGTTGTAATCGTTTTTGTGGACCTCCTTATATGATTTCTTTATTTTTCAACGAAATTTTAATATTTAAATCTTACACTTTTTTGCATAAAATTCACTAAAAAGTGTTTTTTTATGATTTATTAATAAAAAAATATGCATTTTTTGGTAGATGTTGAGTAGTGAGATTGCACTGTGAACCCCCTTATTTTAATTTTTCATATTATATATTTTTGCGTCGAAAAAATGTTTGATATTATAAATAATATAGTATAATATTATTAGATGAAAAATTATTGTTAGGGGGAATCATATGAATGATAAATTAGCAACTATTACAAATCTTTTTGAAGGAAAAGAAATAAGAAGTATATGGGATTCTGAAAAAGAAGAATACTATTTTAGTGTAGTCGATGTGATTAATGCTTTAGCAGAACCTAAGGATGCAAGCGATTACTGGACAACCCTAAAACGAAGAATGATTAAAGAAGAAAAAAGTGAGATTCCGACAAATTGTCGGGAACTGAAAATGAAATCTTCTAAAGATGGTAAAATGTATAAAACTGATACTCTTGATACTGAAGGAATATTCAGATTGATTGAATCTGTTCCATCTAGTAAAGCTGAACATTTTAAGATGTGGTTAGCAGCATTAGGAAAAGAAAGAATTGATGAAGTGTTTGATCCAGAGATAGCAGTTAATAGGGCTGTAGAATATTATCGTAAAAGAGGTTATGATGATAAATGGATTAAATCAAGACTAACTGGAATAGTCGATAGATTTAAATTAACTGATGTTTGGAAAGAATCAGGGATTACAAAAGACTATGAGTATGGAATTCTAACTAATGAAATTTATAAATCATGGTCAGGAATGAAAGCAAGCGAATATAAAGCATATAAAGGTCTTAGAAAAGAATCATTAAGAGATAATATGACAGATATTGAAGTAGCATTAACTGATTTAGGTGAAATAGCAACAAGAGAACTTGCTAAAGAACATAAGCCATATGGATTAGAACAAAATAAAGAAATAGCTAAAATGGGTGGTAGTGCAGCTAAGGCTGCTCGTGATAATATAGAAAAAAATTTAGGTAAAACTGTTATAAGTAATAAGAATTCCTTAAAATATGAATATATAGATGAAAAATTATTAGAAGAAAAGAATTAAATAATAATATGAATTTTGGTAGATTAGTACAAAATCTGCCTTTTTTATGCTATAATTTTAATGATTTTAAATAGGAGTTGACCCAAATGAATGAAAATAAAACTAATATCAATTGGTTGATTACAGTTTATAGTAACTTTTTAAGAAATCCTTTATTTATAAGGCTTTATTAAGATTAACATCTTGCATGTTTATAATAAAAAACATCAAAAAATGATAAAAAATAGCCAAAAATAGTAAAAAATGGCTAAAAATAGTATAGGAATTAAGGTTTTGATTACGGGACAGTAACTTGTATAGAAAGAGATGATAGTATGCCAGTTTTAAATGTATATAAAGAATATTTTTACAAAAAAGAATATAAATATATGTATTTAAATATATTTTTTTATAATTTTGCAAATGCATTAACTGAAACATTTGGTACAGTTATGCTTTATAAGGCAGGACTACCAATATATTTAATTTTATTAATATATGGAATAAGATTTCTTATAACAGGATTTATAACTCCATTATTTGTAACAATATCAAATAAAATAGGTATTGCAAAATGCGTATTAATTTCAAATGTTTTTAGTATAATAAATTCATATTTTATGTTAAATAGTAAAAGTTTATATGCTAATATTGTGATTTTTATAATAGCAATGGGATTGATGGGGCTTTCAAATCCTTCTTCTGATTCATTATCAAGTAGATATGTTGAAAGTGAACATAGAGGTAGATTTAATAGTTTGTATTTTATATGCAAAATTTTAGGCACAGTTTTTGCTAGTTGTCTAGTGGCTTGGGGAGTAATAAACAATAGTATTTTAAGTTTATTTAGTATAATTGTTATTTTCTTTTTGTTACAATATCTTACAGTTTTAAAAATAGATTATAAACCCGAGAAAAAGTCTAGTGTTTTTAAAGCTAGTATTAAATATTTAATATTTAGTAAAAGTAAATATAAAATCATATACGCATTAAGAACTAGTCATATAATAGAAAGATTATTTATTCCAATGTATATATACATACTACTACAGGATTTTAAAGTTTTTTCAATAATTATTATATTATCATTACTAGCTCAAATTATTACAATTACTTTAATTGGAAAATATACTGATAAAAATATTAAAAAGTCAAATAATCTAGTATCTTTAATAAGAATAGTTGTAACAGCAGTCTATTTATTCACTAAAAATAAAATTATAATTTCTATTAATAAAACTGTTGGTGACAATTTAGAAAAAGTTTATGAAACATCAATACAGACATCAATACAAAATATTATTAAGGAATCAAAAGATGATTACGATCTATTATCAGCAGTAGGACAAATGAGTTTATGCTTTACAGAAGTTATTGTATTTGTTATATTAGCTGTGTTAGCAACCTTTATTGGTCAAGGAATATTTTATGTAATATTTATTCTTTCTATAATTTCAACTATAGCTATAAATTTTGAAATACAAAAGGAATTTAAAATAAAATATTATTAGCAAGTATAATTTAATAAAAAGGAGTTGACTCTCATGAATGAAAATAAAACTAATATAAATTGGTTGGTAACGTTTTATTCAAACTCTAGAGGAAATCATTATATTTAGAGGCTTTGCAAGATTTTAGATCTTGCTTTTTTTATTCAGAAAAATAGTAAA
>CACZGA010000032.1 GCA_902780585.1 uncultured Erysipelotrichaceae bacterium
TTGTTCCTAATACAGATGGTGTATCAGTATCACCTTGAGGACCGGTAATTGCTTCGCTAAAAGATGATGTTGTAACAACAGTACCTACACTTGATGAACCAGTAACTCCTTTTTCAGCACCTACCTCACTAGTAGAAGTATTAGAATGAGTTACATTTGATGAAGAAGTACTACTACTATAATCATAACTTGAGGTATTATCATAGTATCCACCAGAAACATGATTAGAAGGATCACTATGCTTATCACTACCATTTGTGATTGAAATAGAACCAGTTTCATAATCATCATCACTATCGTCACTAGTATATTCATCACCATCATACGATTGTGATGGTTGTTTTTCTTCAGGTTTTGTATTATCTATATCAGACTTTTCTCTACCTGAATCAGTACTAGAGGTTGGTTCTTCATCATCATCTTCTTGGTCAACTACTGTTGCAGAAGTAGTTTTCTCATCATCAGATTCTTGTTCTTCTGTTTTTTCAGGTTCTCCACCTGACGTATCCTCCGAAGAATCATCAGAACTTTCTTCAACTTCTTCCACATTAGGCTTTTCTTCATCTGTTTTTTCCTCTCTAGGTTCAGGCTCTGATTCATTTTCTTCTTCATTGTTAGAATTATCTTCTTTTTTAGCCTCAGATTTTTTTTCTTCCTCATCAGACTCTTCTTTTTCTTCATCAGAGTCATCTACATCAGACTCTTCCTTTTCTTCATCAGAGTCATCTCCATCAGACTCTTCTTTTTCTTCATCAGAGTCATCTACATCAGAATCTTTCTTTTCTTCATCAGAATCATCTTTAGACTCTTCCCCATCATCAGCATTTTCCTCAGTTGTCCCTTCACCATTAGATTCAGAACCAGAATTTCCACTCTCTTCACCAGATTGATCTTCTACAGTAGAATCTTCTTCTGTTTTCTCAGTTTCTGGTTGTTCACTACCATCTTCAGTAACCTGTTGCTCTGCGTCATCAGCAGTTTCTTCTTTTTCTACACCAGTTGGATTTTCTTTTCTATCATGATAATCCTTCAAAATCTGCTCAAGTTTCTTTTTCTCTTCATAAGAAAAACCAGCAGTTTCAATAATTCCCGAAACATAATCTTTAACTGCATAATCTGCACCTGTTCCATCTAAATTAAGAACCCCATCTAAATCAAGAAAAGTATCAGAAAATAACCCCATATGCAACAACGCTTCAGCTACCAATAGCTTATCTATCTCAGTTGACAATGGTGGAAGTCCCACACCACCAAGTGACCATTGTGATTCACCCATAGAATCAGCAACAAGTGCTTTAAAAAGTTCAGCTTTCTTTATACTTATATTGTAAGCAGAATCCATTATCTCATCAGCATATTTATCAAATTTATCCAATTCGTCAATTAACCCCATATAATGTCCTCCGCCCGCTGATTCCTTCACAAATACATTATCATAAAAATAAGGAGGTCTTTCTGACGATATACCATCTGGTGACATATAAAAAACATTAGCCTCAACAATATATTCATCGCCATTCTCATCTACATCTGTTCCAAGTTCTTTACCATCAAGGTCAAGCAAATCTTTATACTCCTTATATAAAGACATATACCCATCCTTAAATTCTTCAGCCTTTTTCCGTTCACTAGCAACTAAGTCTTTTAGCATTTGTCCATAATACATCAGCTTTAAATCATTAACAAGACTACTATTATCCACAATAAATCAATCCTCTCTATCTGGATATACTTTTTTTTTGGTACAACCAATTTCAAATCTACCATATTCCACAAGATTAAGATATATTTTATTCTTATGCTCCCCATACTTTGCTAAAGCAATGTCATTATTTTGTATAACTTCTGAAGAATGGGTGGTTTTCCATATTTCCTTTAGTTCGTTAACCGCAGATTTAAGAACATTATAATCAGTGAGATATTCTTCTGAATCTACCATAAAATTACTAAGTCTTTCATTATATGAATCACAACGATCTACTATATCTTCCCACTCTGATTCAATTGACATAATAATACCTCCCTCAAAAATACAAGCCTTATCATTATAAATATATTATAAAACAAAAGAAAAAAAACAAAAAGTATTATTTACAGTATAAGATAATATATAATAATAATTATTGTTAAAAACTCCCTATTTTACAACAAAAAAGAACTTTTTAACAAAAATACAATTATTTGACAGATAATTGACAAAAAAAGAACTTATTCAAGTTCTTTCATCTTTCCAACATCAACTTGATGAATACTTTCAAATTTCTTTGAGATTTTATCAGTTGTAATACTAACATTTTCTACATCTTTATTAACAGCTTGAATACTTCTTGCAAGTTTATCCCATCTTTCTTTGTATCTCGCAAATTCAAGACCTAGTTTATTTAATTCTTCATGGATAATTGAAGTATATTTATCTCTTTCAATATTTTTAATAATCATTTCTATAACAGTTAAAGTAGATATTAAAGTAGTTGGACTAGTAATCCATACTCTTTTTTTATAAGCATATTCAATAACATCAGGATGATAAGCATTTAACTCAGCAAATATTGCTTCTGCAGGTAAGAATAGAATAGCTTGATTGGTTGTTTCCCCAGGAATTATATATTTACTACTAATCGCATCAATATGTTTCTTCATATCTTGTTTAAACATCTTTTCATAATTTTCTCTTGCCTCGTGAGAATTCTTTTTATCAACCATCATTTGATAATGCTCTAAAGGAAATTTTGAATCAATACAAATTGTACCTAAAGGTTCAGGTGCAAATAAAACAGAATCTGCAATAACCCCTGTACTTAAAGTATATTGAAGTCTATAAATAGAATCATTTCTATCTCCAAACACACTTACCAATATATGTTTTAAATTAACTTCTCCATAAATACCTCTAGTCTTTTTATCAGTTAATACACTTTGTAAACTAACAATATCTGTAGATAAAGAATCTATTTTCTTTTGCGCTTCATCTATTTTAGACAATCTCTCTATAACATTCATAAATGTTTTATTAGTCTTTTCAAAATTCTGATCTAATCTTTCATTAACTTTCTCATTAATCATTAATAATCTTTCTTCAACTTTTTCATTTAATTTAGTAAAATCTTCATTCATATTACGATTTAAATCATTTTTAAAATCTCCCATTTCTTTCATCATATTAACTTCTAAATTACCTAATCTATCTGTAATATGAGCCTCATTAATATTTTTCATCAATGAAACAACAGTTAAAATAATTAATATAACTAATAATATTATTATCAATAAATCCATAAAATCACCCTCCTAATTCTATCTCTTATTATAGTATAATTCTATTTTCAAAACAAGTAACACAAAAAAAGAATCTATATTTAATAGATTCTTATCTTATTTTATAAGGCTTTTCTTCAGTACCATTTCCACTCTTATAAAGAGTTCCACTACTTAAGTAAATAACAGGTCTCATAACAGCATAATTAGCTGCATCTTGAGGTTTAACAGCCCCACTACGTCCTACCATAAATACAGAATAAGTATTTTCTTTATTTGCAGTAGCTAACCACCATTCATAATTCTTAACTAAATAGTTATAGTTCTTACAAGAAAGTGAATCTGCAGTTTTACAATTAGGATCAATTGAAGCATATAAGTATTCAGAAAGAGTTAATAAACCAAGTTTTTGATTTTTTAAAACATCTTTACACTCTTCGCTATTATCCTTAGAACTACTAGAAGGCAATCTCTTACCAACACATATATTATAAGGAATTATTTTAGCTCTATTCTTTTTAGATAAGAAGAAATCATCATCTTCTGGATCATCAATAGTATATACTCTACTCAAATATTCTCTTGCTCTACTTGCATTATAAATATTAATTCCAGCATCATATAAACGTTCCTCACTATAACGATCATCCCAAGGTACTGGATAACCAACTCCATCTTCACTAATCAATACTACATTATTATTTGATGTTATTTTTAATATACGCCACATCTTACCACCAAAATTAACATAGTTATTAACAATCTCACCACGATAAACATAAGCCCCATTAGTTTGATATAAACCATAACCAGAACTAACAACCTTTTCATTTGATAATACCTTACGATATAATTCAACAGTCGAATATTGTTCTCCACAATTTAAATATGGAGTATAAACATATTCCGTATCAATCTTAGCTACTTGAACAGTACCACTACATACTGTATCAGCACCTAAATAATCACTTATGTTTTTCATTTTACCAGCACTTACTAAATTAGAGGAATCAATTTCCACAATACTACTTTCACTTGTTGGTAAATGTTCTGGATGATCTGCAAAATAAGAAATTGCAGCTTCTTTAAGAATATTTTCAACATCTGAATAAGTATATTTTTTATTAGAACCAAGAGATATTAAATAAAGAACTAACAACAATAAACATAAAACACCTATTACTATAAGCATAAAACTAGTCATTCTATGTTTTAAATAATCGTTTTTACTAGAAGAAACATCCTCATCGTCATCAGAATCAACATCTACTTCAACTTCTACCTCTTCTTCATTGCTATCATCAGTCTTTTTAGGTTTTTGTACAATATTAAATTTATTACTCATATCAAATATCCTTTCTAATTATCAAAGAAATCATCAAAGAAGTCATCGTCATCATCGTCTTCTAATGATAACTGACTAACTGGACTCTTTATAGTAGTTAGTGAAGAGTCATTTTCCTGTTTTATAGATATTTCTTGTGTAGGTACATCTTTGGTCTCTTCAACCTTCTCTTCTTGAATAGAAACATCCTCAGTCTTTTCTTCCTTTTCTTTTTCCTCTTTCTTTTGTTCATCTTCCGCCTTAGCTTTTCTTTCTTCAGCCTCTAGTTCAGCAATTTTTGCATCAATTTTCTTAACAAGTTCATCTACATCAAAACCAAAATCATCTGTAGAACTCTCTTCTTGCTTAGGTGCTGCAACAGGCTCAGTAATAGTTTCTTTTTCTTCAGAATTTTTTAACATACTATTTTTGAATTCCTCAAAAGTAGGAATATGATTATCTGTAGTACCACCAAATGGACTAGATCCAAATTTATTATCAGATTCATTGCTTTTATCAGTATTAATATTTCTTTTTAAGAAATCAGGAATATCGGGATTATCATCTTTATTGTCCTTATCAGTAGGTGGCAAACCAAAAGGTTTATCAAAAGGACTAGAAAATGGATTATCACCACTACTGCCAAATGGTTTATCACCACTAGAGCCAAATGGACTACCTCCAAATGGTTTATCGCTGCTAGAACCAAACGGACTACCTCCAAATGGTTTATCACTGCTAGAACCAAACGGACTACTTCCAAATGGTTTATCGCTGCTAGAACCAAACGGACTACCTCCAAATGGTTTATCGTTGCTAGAACCAAACGGACTACTTCCAAATGGTCTATCACTGCCACTACCAAATGGACTAGAACTTCCAAAAGGACTATCACTACCCATGCCAAAAGGCTTAGAATTAGTGTTTGAACCCTTATCATCTGGAGAATTCATCATATCTAGTAACTTTTTCTTCTTTTGTTCTTTTACAAACTCTTTAATATCAAAAGTTTTAACTTCTTGTTTTTTACGAGTAGGATATTTTGCTAGAGGATACTTAACTCCCCAATCCAACTTAAAATATGGCGTAAACTTAGTCTTAAATGGTTGTTTACGCATACGCATAATAATTACTTCAAATTGTTTCATTCTCTGTAAATCAGACACTGTAACAAGAGGTGTAGAAGCTGTTTTATCATCTTTCTTAGATTTTTCTTCCCCACACATCTTAGATATTTCTTCCAAAGCTTTTAACTCTGTAGTAATCAAATAAATAATATTACCACAGTTACCACGAATTGTTTCAGCTTCTTCTTTTCCATATACATCATCTAACTGAGCAAAGTTCTGAATAATCATTGTAAAACGAATAAGTCTAGAACGTGCTGCAGTTATCATAGTCGTAACATCTTTCAAAGGTGGCATATTAGCAAACTCATCTAACAAGAAATTAGTTCTAACTGGTAATTTACCACCAGAAGCTTGTGCAACACTAATTAATGTTTCATATATTTGTTTTAATAAAATAGTAACCAAAGAATGGTAAGTTTTCTTTTCATCTTGAATTACAATAAAAACTGCCGTCGGTCTTTTACCAATACTCTCTAAATCAATATCAGAGTGACTTAACATTTCTGATAAATTTTCACGTGAAGCAAATAATTTAACCTTCTGTTTAAAAACAGATAAAATACTACCTTTAGTTTCACTTGGAGCCATAATAGTACTAGATGCATTAATAGCCGCCGCACTAGCTGGATCTTTTGCTGAAAAATATTCTTTAATATAAGTAGAACCACCAAACTTTTCTTCTCCAACAGTAGTTGCTATAGAAATACTATTAATATTAATTTCATCTTCTTTAGCATCTTCAAATAAACCTAAAGCTACTCCTGAGAAATAATCAGCCGATGTTTTCTCCCAGAAAGGATCAGCATTTTTATTAGAATCATCATATAGAATATTTAAAGCTAAGTCATCTAATAACTCTATCGCTTTATCTTGATTACCTTGCTTATACATTTGATAAGGCAAAGTCATCGGATTCCATGCATTACCATTTTGTGGATCACGGAAATTTAACAATAATATTTGATATCCCCTAGAACGCAACATATTACTTGTTTTTTCATATATCTCACCCTTAGGGTCTGTAATAATCATAGACTCCCTAGCCTTAGCTAAAGAATGAACCATAGGTAAAATAACAGTTTGAGTTTTACCAGAACCAGTAGCACCAATAACAAGTGAATGATACTCACCATTATCTACCCACATCTCTTTATCATTTAAAATAAGAGGAATTCCACATTCTTTAGCATTTTTAGATTTTATTGAAACACAACTTAACTCTTCTTGTATTTCCTTTTCTTTAGCCCATCTAGAATACCCCTTATCTTTTTTATTAGTAGTTATTCCTATACCCTTTTCTCTTTCAAAAAACATAGAGCTTACACTAGCAAATAAACCTAATAAAGCAATTAAATATAAAAATATAGTAGAAAAAATATATTCAGGTCTAAATGCTGGAAGAGGATTTAAACCAGATAAATGTCCCTCTGCCGCAAACGTATGAATATTAGCAACACATAACGCAACAATATATAACAAAAAAATCGCAAACATAATGAAGATAAATAAATCTTCTGAATCTGCACGAAATTTAAACTTCATGTCCGACAACTCCTTCTCTCTATATTATAATATATCTTTTAAAAACTGTCATTAATTATTAATTGGAAATTGCTATTTTAAACTCCTTATTTTTAAATTGATATAACATATCAACACGACCATCAACACTATATTTTTCACAGCTTAAAATAAATTCAAAAGTACTATCACGATCAACATCTAAAAAACTAGTAAAATATGGTGAACAAGTACTAGAACTAGAACTATTACTAATATCTTCATAAATCATTGTAATATTATTTTCCTTCACCATATATACAAAGGAAAACTTCTCATCTACCTCTTCTTTTACAAAAACATTACTAATAACATAAAAATCTTCCACAATACCATCTGAATCAAAATCACTTTCCACGTGGTAAGCTGATGAAAGAGTACTATCTTCATCTAAATTATATTTATTTAACACTGTCTTTACAGATGAAAAATCAGTAACATCTTCTTCAGAAAAAGGATAAAAAACTAATTCATAATTACTAGCAAAAGCTAAGAAATCACTACTCATAGTAACCGCATTTCTATCTTCATCAAAAGCATACCATTCATCATCATTCCATAAATAATATTCACCAAGATATTCATAATTTGAATAAACATGATACTTTTGCCAATTAAGATTTGCTTTAGATGAATTACTACTTAAATGAATCCACTTTTTATTATTATATTTCCATACCGAACGATTTCCCATAATAATAGTAAGATCAAGTCCTTCTTTTCTTAATTCGTCTATCCCAAACATTCCAAACATAACAACAAAGAAAACTACAAAAACAGTAATAATAATTATATATAATTTTTTACTTATCATATAAACTCCTAACTAGCTCTAAAAATTGATAATTGCGATGTTTTTTGCCATGGATATTCAGCCCACATATCAGTAGCTTTACTACCAGGGTCCATCATTCTAATAGTATCACCATCAACAGATTCAATTGCCACCCAGTGTTCAGCTCTTGAAGTAGCACCTTTTACTTCAGCCACAACATAAACACCTTCTTGATTAACTATTTCACGAATCTTATTAAGTTTTGCTTTTTTAGATAATCCTGAAAGAGATACCTTATTTTCCCACCTAAAACCTGGCGCAACAGATGAAACTGCACTCCATGTAAGTTCTCCATTACCATTAAAACCATTATTTTTATTTAGGGCTTGAACAAAAGTACCTGGATCAAAGTTAGAAACAGTAGTTTCTGTTCCACTCCTAGCTATTTGCATTGCCACAGAAGTTACTAAACAACCAATTTGTTTAATTGTTTTTCCAGTTCTTCCAATCATAACAGAAATCCATGGCCCAACATTTTGTTTCCAATTCATAAAGTCTCCCGTAGAAGCACAACTATCAACAACCCCAACACAACCATTACTCTGAACACCAGTTGCTTTATATTTAGTATTTTCTCCATATATTTGAAATAATATTTGTTTGTAATTCCTACCACTTTTTGCCAAATTACTAAAAGCCGTCATTTCCTTATTTTGATGAATAGCTTGAATAATATAAGAATCTTTATTAGTTATTACTTGACCAGAAGTTTGTGCTGCATAAGAACGATACATAGATTTAGGATCTAATGGGTTTTGGGCAAATCCTTGATTATGAGATAATCCACTATATATTTGACTTGTAGTTAACCCTTTACCAGAACATCCTTGATTTACATTACAATAAATCTGATCAATTTGACAATTAGCTATTTGTAATATCCAACGACTTCCATCTTTTTGTAATGTTCTCCATCCATCTTGTGTATTAAGTACATGTAACGACAAAACATAACTACGCACCGCAACCATCATAGCTTTAAATGCTTCTTTAGGTGCTTTAGAACCCATCATTCCATAAGTAACCCCAAATACATAATCTTCAAAAGGAATTAAATTTTCCCCTTCTAATGGTTGCCCAAACGTACCACCATAATTAACACCATTATAAGTACCACATTGCATTAGACGAACATACAAATTAGATATATTTAAAGGCTTAGAAACATTTCCTCTAGAAGGAATATAAAAACCTTTAATAACATAAGAACACGCTCCCATAGCACACTCACTAGAAACAGTATAACTACTAGAAGCCTCTGAAGGATCTCTTCCTATATAATTATAATATTCATTTTTATAGGCAATAATTTCATCTGCCATTTCTTCTCTTTCTTCTTTAGAAGAATTAGGTAAAAATTTAGGTATTATAGTATTAATCAAATTATTTTTAAAAACAGTTTCACTATAAACATTACCATCTAGCATACCTTCCGCAACCCAGCCAATAACTGACTCTGTCATATCATCATAATCAATATTAGCCCCATGATTTTTTAAAGTATTTAAAAAGCCTGCTATATACAAAACATCAAAGTCTTTTCCTTTAGCTCTCATATTAAGAAGAACATTATTAGTTCTCTGATAAAAAGCCTCTTGTTCATCACTATGATTAGATGATTGTTCCCCTGTAACACCACCAGTAGTATAACTAAGACCTAAACCATCATCAAATTTTAAAGCATTAGGCACAACACTAGTAAAAGCAATAATAATTATTACGATAACAATAATAACTATAATAATTGGTAAAACAAATGGTAATATAGCCGCTATAGAAAAATTAGTAAAAAGAAGTCTTGCACCCTTAGTAGCAGCTTCTCCTGCACTTGCCTCAGGCTCTGCATCTTCTTCACCAGCAACTTCCCCACTTGGAACACTAGGAGGAGTAACAGAACCACCAGAAGAAGGAGAACTAACTTGTTCTCCTACTGATTGACTACTATTAAGATCTTCACCAGCACTTTCAGCACTACTATCACCTGGCACAACAGGGGGACCTTGACGTTTATTTAACACATTCCCCACAATTTGAGCACCATGTAATGCAGCCTGAGCTGGGGGAGGTAAAGCAGCTGAGGCTTGTTGTAGTATTTTATTTTTTCCATTACCAACAACTGCTCCACCATTTTCTTTTTCACCATCTTTATTACGTCTTGCTGAATATGGCATAGCCTCACCACCTAACTATATTCCTAGAATCCTCCACCAATACCGAAGGAATCTAATTCTTCTTGTGTAACCGCAACATTTATTCTCATACGACGATTTCCACATACTAACAATGCTTCACCTTGAGAATAATGTTTAATACTCTCTTTTTCACTTTCATTTAAATCAATTAATAAAGATAAATCTTCAACAGCTTGTTTCTTTAAGCCCATAACTAAATAGTAAGAAGAGTTATCAAAAATAGCTTTACCTTGTGTAATAACAGCTGGATCAGAGAAATCACTAGGTTGCTGTGTAATTATAATAGTTCCAGTATTATACTTACGAGCACGTCTTTGAACTTGTGCTAAGAAATCAGCTCCTAAGGCATTATTATCTCCTAATAATACATGCGCTTCATCAACCATTAAAACAGTATCTACATTAAAATCTAAGCATAATCCCCAAGCATATTTCAAAACATTAAAGAATAATGCATTTTTAATAGTAGAATCACTATTCATTAATTCTTTAATATTAAATACCATAAAGTCACTACCTTTTGTAATAGTAGTATGTCCATCAAAATAGAACTTTAACTCATTTACAATAGGTCTAACTTTTAATTCCAATCTCTCCATAATATCTCTTTCTTGAGTATGATCTACCATAGACATTAATCTACCACGAATAGTAGCATAAACATCAGAGAAAATAGGATAATCTTCAGAATTAAATTTAGAAAAATCTGTATTAAAATCAATTCCAAATCTTCTATAAGTATCTTGTACTACCTCCGAAAACATTGCTAAAACATCTTCTTCAATAGAAGGATCATAATACTTCATAAATGCTTTTAAAAATTGTAAAGTACGAGTAAGAACAGTATAACCAAGTCCTTGTTTAATCTCTTCTTCATCAGCATCTATTACAATTTCAAGTGGATTAATTAAACCAAATTCTCCACCCTTAGCAATATCAATAGTATCTCCACCATAAGTTCTAGTAATTTCTCTAAATTCATCTTCAGGATCGATAATAACAATCTGACATCCATTACGAATATGTGTACGAAGTAATAACTTAGCTGCTGTAGACTTACCAGAACCAGAAGTACCTAATATAATCATATTAGCGTTATTTCTATTATTTTCTTTTTTAATTTTATAAAGGAATTGATTAAATAAAATAACTCCTCCAGAAAAATCAACACCAAGTAAAGTAGATAATCCTGGATCCTTTATACTATCGAATATAAAAGGATACATAGCAGATAAAGTAACCGAAGGAATTGGTGTACCAATTCTCTGTTCAATATCTTGTGCAGGAAATACTGGTAAAATTGATTTTAATACCTTTTCCTGTTCAAAACGTAAAGCAACAGCTCTAAGTTCCATAGCATCCAAATAATTCTTTACATTTAATTTTTTTAACTCAAGTTCTTCTTTTGTATCAGAAGTAATCATGATATGCATTTGAAAGTCAAAGTTACGAGCTTGAGAACCAGCAATCATAGATGTAAAGTATTCCAAACTTTCAGCATCTTGACGAATTCTTTCACGTACAGTTTGATCTCTTTCATTTTGATATCTTTCTTTTAATTCTGCAACCTGTTTATTTAACATCTTTTGCATCTCTTGTGCAGGTACTGGTATATGTTTTGCTACAACCTTAATACCACTCATATTAGTAAGAGAAGATAAATAACCAGGTGAAATATATTTAGGATAAGAAACAACTGTCAATATAGTTGCATACTTATCACTAATCATAAAATCAGAAGGATGAAACTCTAACCCTTTAGGTGCAATTTGACTTCTTAAACTTGTACTCATACAGGCATCACCGTTCCAAACTCTGTAGTATTTCCACCATTTAAGAAATTCTCAAGAACTAATCTTAAATCCGCATTACTAATTAAAGAAGCTGTTAATCCACAAGTAGCAAGTCCACTAATCATAGAACGAACTCTCTTCATTAATAAATCAGCATCTTTATCTTTAAACATAAAATAATACTCAGTATCAACAACATTATTACGTATAAATGTTTCTCCCTTTTCAATATCTTGCATAATTAACTTTCTAATTGCTGGAGAATTAGTATCATTTAATAATAATTGCATCTGTGACATATAAACAGATATATCCACAGGACGATCTGCTACAATTAACCAGAATTCATAATCAATTGTATTATAAAAATTACGTAGTCCTATTAAAATATTACTTTGTGTACCTGGATCTAATATAAATATATTTCTAGGAGTAATCTTTACTCCAGTAACTTTATAATTATCACGAGTAATAATCATATTATTTTGAATAGATCTTATAGGTAACCAATCCTCAGTAAAACCACTACTTTTTCCTTTTTTCGCTGCCACTTCTATAACACCAACCTTTCCAACGATAAGTTTGACGTTCAGTCAAAAACTCATATAACTCAACCAAAACATTTAACATATTATGATAATAAGGCAAAGGGATAACTAAAAATATAGAAATAAGTCCCGGAGCCAATATTAATATAGTTACAAATGTACTAGTCAAAGGTAAAAACGCCAACAAAAACATTGTAATAGCTATACCAGTCGCAACCAACGCCAAATCAAATGGACGAAACCATCCAAATAACAATCTACCCCTCTTTGTATTAGCAGGTATCAAATATTGATCATACATCTAATATCACACTCCTATTCTATT
>CACZGA010000033.1 GCA_902780585.1 uncultured Erysipelotrichaceae bacterium
GGTTAGGCTACCACCTTCGGGTATTACCGACTCCCATGGCGTGACGGGCGGTGTGTACAACACCCGGGAACGTATTCACCCCGACATTCTGATTCGGGATTACTAGCGATTCCAACTTCATGGAGTCGAGTTGCAGACTCCAATCCGGACTGGGACTGGCTTTGGAGATTAGCTCCACCTCGCGGTATTGCGTCTCATTATACCAGCCATTGTAGCACGCCTGTAGCCCTGGACGTAAGGGGCATGATGATTTGACGTCATCCCCACCTTCCTCCGGTTTGTCACCGGCAGTATCATTAAGGTTCTCAACTAAATGTTAGCAATTAATGATAGGGGTTGCGCTCGTTATCGGACTTAAC
This sequence comes from uncultured Erysipelotrichaceae bacterium, assembly GCA_902780585.1. Classification (GTDB taxonomy): domain Bacteria; phylum Bacillota_I; class Bacilli_A; order RF39; family UBA660; genus UBA3789. Next base: position 360 of record CACZGA010000033.1, read on the forward strand.
CGAACATCTCACGACACGAGCTGACGACAACCATGCACCACCTGTCACCGCAGTCCCCGAAGGGAAAATTCTATTTCTAGAACGGTCCGCGGGATGTCAAGCCCAGGTAAGGTTCTTCGCGTATCTTCGAATTAAACAGCATGCTCCACCGCTTGTGCGGGTGCCCGTCAATTCCTTTGAGTTTCAGCCTTGCGACCGTACTACTCAGGTGGAATACTTAATGTGTTAACTTCAGCACCGAATAACTCCGACACTTAGTATTCATCGTTTACGGCGTGGACTACTAGGGTATCTAATCCTATTTGCTCCCCACGCTTTCGTGCCTCAGCGTCAGTAATGGCCCAGCAAGTCGCCTTCGCCACTGGTGTTCCTTCTAATATCTACGCATTTAACCGCTACACTAGAAATTCCACTTGCCTCTACCATACTCAAGTAAGACAGTTTCCGTGGCGAACCGAAGTTAAGCTTCGGGATTAAACCACAGACTTATCAAACCGCCTACGCACCCTTTACACCCAATAAATCCGGATAACGCTCGCTCCCTACGTATTACCGCGGCTGCTGGCACGTAGTTAGCCGGAGCTTTCTTGAAAGGTACCGTCACTCCTGTATCATTTCCTATACAGGTCGTTCTTCCCTAACAACAGAAGTTTACAATCCATAGGACCTTCATCCTTCACGCGGCATTGCTCGTTCAGGGTTTCCCCCATTGACGAATATTCCTAACTGCTGTCTCCCGTAGGAGTCTGGGCCGTGTCTCAGTCCCAGTGTGGCCGATCACCCTCTCAGGTCGGCTACGCATCGTCGCCTTGGTAGGCCTTTACCCCACCAACTAGCTAATACGGCGCAGGCTCATCTTCAAGCGAGGCTTTAAAGGCCCCTTTTAATAAAGAATGACGTATCGTTCTCCATATTATCCGGCATTAGCAATCATTTCTAACTGTTATTCCAGACTCGAAGGCAGATTACCCACGTGTTACTCACCCTTGCGCCACTAAGTGGGAATCCAAATCCGAGATTGAGCAAGCTCGCTCTCTTCATTGGGCCACTTCGTTCGACTTGCATGTCTTAGGCATGCCGCCAGCGTTCATCCTGAGCCAGGATCAAACTCTCAATAAAATAAACTTTATTAAAGTTTGAAATTCAATTTTTCCTAGCTACTCAAAATTGACGTTTTGCTTAGTTTTCAAAGATCATTTTGCTGCTCTTTTTGCGAGCTGCACCAATAATATATCAAACCATTTTCATAAAGTCAACAACTTTTTTAATTTTTTTTCAACTTTTTTTACAACGGCTTGTACATTATTTTACACAACCTACTTTTTCCATTATTTTATTTTTCAATGATTAATAAAAAAATGTTTTTTGTCAATTGTTTTTTTAATTTTACAATCTTTTTGCAAGTTGCCCATTTAATATATCAAATCAATATTTAAAAGTCAACAAAAAAAATAAATTTTTTTTAGGAACTCCACGCTAAGTTGATTTTCATTTCCCTTATATTATAAGCTAAATAAATTTTTAATTTTTTTAAAAAAAAATTAAAAAAAATAAGAATTATTGCTTCTTACCTTTTATTTTCTTATATAGATTACAATATTTTTCTACTTCTCCGGGCTTAAATGCTAAGTTTTTTTGCTTTACCATGTTTATCAAAGTTGTTAATTCATATTTTAAAATACCATCTATTGTGTCTGGATATTTCATTAAGCCTTTATGATATTTGTATTCTCCTCTATCAAGTACTTTAAAACTTCCGTCAGGAAATACTCTTAGGTCTAAATCATAATCTATATATTTAATTGTGTCTTCTTCAATTAAGAATGGAGAAGCCATATTACAATAGTAATAAATGCCATTGGCTTTATATTGTCCTATGATATTAAACCATTCTTTAAAGAAGAAATACAGTACAGCAGGTTCTTTTGTTCTCCATGTTCTACCATCTGATTCTGTTACTTTCGTTCTTTCGTTACCAAAAATTAAATAGTCCTCATGAATCTCCAAAAGTACTGCTTCGTCCCATGTTCTGTGTATTTTCCCATCATGTTTGTAACCATGGATTCCATACTTCTTGCCTATTTCTAGTTTTTCAATATTCATGATTTTTCCCTCGTCGTTACTATTATACATTATTTTTGGCATTAAAAAAAGCCTTTTTGGCTTTTGTTTTTATTTTTTATTTAATGCTGAAATAACATATGCTGATATTATAAAGATTCCAATTACAACAGCTGTACCTACACCAGCATTATCTAAATGGTCAGCAGCAAAACCATTTAATTTTTCATTCCAATCGTTTAATGTGTCTATTATACCTAATATATATGGATAGAATGTAATCATTACTCTTCCTCCCCTTTATTGTCTTCTTCTTTTTTTATTTTATGGTTATCCGTTGTACGATCTTCTATTACATCGGCATCTTTAACCTTATTATCTTCTATTACTTTTTGAATAGTGTTTATAGTTTTACGTATTCTTAAAGATGAAATCATATCTAAGATACCATAAGCAATTATAATACAACCGACAATCTTTGTTATTACTTCGGCTCCTTTAAAGGGATTAAATACTAAAAATATTCCACAAGTTAAAGTTAAAACTGTCATAATCATAGTAGAAGACCATAACTCATTTTTCCCTTTTTTTAATTCAAAACAATATTGTAGTTTAACAGAACTATTAAATACCATTATAATTCCCAATACAAACGGAATAATACTAGCAATTGCTTTAGGATTACTTATTACTATAATTCCTAAAATAACTGTACCCACACCATAAACAATATCTAATTCATTTTGGGTATTCTTATTAGCATTATTAATATATTTTATTAATGCCATTACACCTATCGCTACTAATAAGCCACCTATTACATAAGAAATAGATACTATTGTTAACTCTGAATAAAGAAACAATAATATTCCTAATATAATAAGTCCTATAGAACCAAATATAGATGATTTTATTATTTTTTCAATAAAAGTATTCATACATTTCTCCTTACTTTATATTATGAGTATATCATACTTTTTTATATTTAAGATTTAAAAACTAAAAATGATAATAATAACTCTGGGTCTTTTCCTTGAACTGCTATTTCATATATTAAATCTATTATAGGTATAGTTACTTCTTTATTCTTTAATAATTGATAGATAGATTCTAATGTATAGTAACCTTCTACTGTTGTTTCAGCAAGGAACTTATCTATTACTTCTCTAGGTGGTTTTTCACCTATTAATTTTCCTAAACGATAATTTCTACTTTTTACTGAAGTACAAGTTAATAGTAAATCTCCTATTCCAGCAAAAGATAAAACAGTTCTTTTATTGCAATCAAAAGCATTTAGAATTGCTTCCATATCATGCATAGCTTCGGCTATTAACATCGCTTTAGTAGAGTCATTAGCTTTTAATCCTTCTAGCATTCCAGATGATAAAGCTATTACATTTTTTATAGATCCACATATTTCTACACCAGTTATATCATTTGTTTCTCTTAACTTAATATATTCATTTTGTAAAGCTTGTTTTGTTAAGATAAGTGTTTCTGGGCTTTTACTTGCTACTGATAAACCCGCTGGCATTTTTGTAACTAAGTCAACAGCAAAAGATGGGCCACTTATAACTGATATATTTTTAGTATTTAAATGTTTTAATAATACTTCATGCATAAATAAGCCTGTCTTTTGTTCTATTCCTTTAGTTGCTATTACGATATGATCATTATCTATGAAAGGCGCTATCTCTTGGCATAATGAATCTACAAATGCTGCGGGAAGAGCAATTATTAATAAATCCTTCTCTTTTATACATTCTTCTACATTACATGTAATATTAATACTATCATCCATTCTAAAATTTGGAATAAGTTTCTCATTCTTTCTTGTTTTAAGTAATTCATCTCTTTCTTCAGGGAATTTAGTCCACATGGTTACTTCACACTTATTGTGAATTAAAATGCTTGATATTGCTAAACCATATGCCCCTGTTCCAAATAATCCTACTTTCATTTGTTTCCTCCTATCCTATTGTTACACCACTTGTAGTTGGAACGATTTGAATAAATGTATTTCCATCATTTAATACTACTTCGCTTCCATCTTCATATGAATATGTAGTTTTTGCTGTTCTAGAAGATTTACTCCAAGTAATCTTTTTAGCGTAACCATTGGTTGCGTAATAACCTACCCCATTACCAACAGTTTCTAGATCTTGTCTTCCTTCACTATCCAATGCTTTATTTGGTACTTTCATTATTATTATATTTTTAAAATGTAATTGATTATTAGTTAATCTATCTATATGAGGATTACCATTCATATTTCTTAAATAATATGAATTTTCACTATCATATGTATAACTTCTTTTTTCGTTATCAGAATAATTAACAATCACTTCTTTAGCTTCTATTAATTCATTAGTTTGAATCTTTTCTAAGTTTATTTCATCTGCACTATAATGTAAAGCTTTCCAATTAGAAGATGTATTGTTATAACTTTTTGTATCTATATAACTCTTAATTTTATTCATAGTAGTAAATACATTGTGAGGAGATGCTAAATTAGGATCTCTTGCAAACGGAGTTGGATCTGTCATACCATTAATGTTTTGAACATTTAAAGTATTTATGTTTTCTTCAGCTAAAGGACTCCAACCATAATGAACATACACAGCATCATATTCTAATGCGTAATCTAAGAAATAATGTCTAGCACTTCTTACAGGTCCAATTAATTCTGTATTCTTATCCTTATATATAGCCATTATTCTACTTAGGCCACCTTCTACTATTATTTCATAATTGACGAAAGAATCTTGTAGACCAGCATGTTTAGCGTCTCCTATATTATTGTCAATCATAACCGCAATAGGTCTTTCATTACTTTTTTCATTAACTATATTAATTGTTTTTTGGTCAGTTTGCTCTACTTTTTTAGTAGAAGCAGTAGTTGTACTAGTAGTTCTTCTAGCACTTATTAAATATATAATTACTATAAATAAAGCTAAGACAAAGAAAAATAAAGACATATATACTAATCTTTTTTGATCTGCCTTTTTAACTCTTCTTTTTTTCATGGCTTTATCTTCTATAGTAAATTTCATCTTATCACCCTCTTTTTTATATTTTACCATACTTAATTATTATTGGTAAAAAAATAAGATAACAACTATCTTATTTTTGTCTATTAATTATTTTTATAATAGTATCAATTTGTTCTTGATAATCTTTTTGAATATCAGAATCTTTAAATTGCACTTTATCTTCTTCAATTTCCCACTCTTTATTATCTTTTAATATTTTAATTAGTTTTTCTCTTTCTTCTATTAATTCTTCACTTATACTTAATTCTTTTCTTATTTCTCTAGAAAAAGTATTTCCTTTAAATTTACTAATTACTTCTTTATAATAATCCTTATAATATTGTGGTATATCTTTATTAAGATAAGTCATGTATACATCCTTAGAAGTAATTTCTTCATAGGCTTTCTTTTCTGCTTCTAGTTTTGTTTTTTCTTCAGCTAACTTTTCTAAAGAAGTTGTAAATTCTGGACTATCTTTATGAATATTTTCTAGTGATTCTATTGTTGTATTAATTAATTCATCATAATTATAATATATCGCATAAGCTTCTGCATAATAATCTTTATAGTATTTTTTAATACCTTCTTCTAATTTACCATAATTTCTAGATGTAACGATTTTTCTTGTTTTTAAGGTTGTCATACCATTCTTAATATTGTTAATGGTCATCTTCTTTTCAGTAAGTCTTATTTCTGTATCCAATTTTTCTTCGGCTTTAACATCTCTATAATTTACAATAAATGTAAATGCACAGAAAAGAAAGAATGCCATGCCGAGCGCAACTACAAATCTTTTTAAAAACCTTTTATATTTCATAACCCACCTCTATTATATATTAATTATATAACAACCATTATTTTTTACAACACAAATAAAAGAATTTGTATATTTTTTTCTTAAACGAGGCTAATCAACGGAAAAACACTTTTTCTATTGATTAGCCTCGTTCTTTATGTTATAATCTATTTGTTCAATTTGATTGGCAAACCCATACAGGGGATTAGTTAAATGGTATAATAATGGTCTCCAAAACCTGGATTTTTTATTATGCTGGAAATCAAGAAAGATGAAATTCCTTATGATTTTGAGGTAAAAGATCGATTAGATTTCATATGTAGATACTCTAACCGGGTAGCAAGATTCTTCAATGGAAATGTTATTTCTATTGATAGAACAAATCTACATTATGTAGAACCTCATAAGATGTATATAGGGAATCATTTATTCTTATTCTTTAATTACAAAAAAGAAGTTTATTATCAGACATTAGAGAATAAGATTGATTTTAAAGATTTAAGTAAGTTCATTAAAACATTAGATTAGAACCTATATCTATTGACTTTTCTGGAAAAACGATTAGAATAAATAACCATACAACGGAGATATCTCATAAGACGGAGGTATGCCATGAATATAAAAACAATACATTTTAAAGAAAAGTACAATAGTTTTATCGTTGATTTTATCAAGGAGATAGAGTTCTAGTCTATAGAACTTTGTCTCCTTTTTTCGTGAAAGGAGATTGGATATGAACGGTAGTTTAGAAAAGCGAATATGTGCTATTTATACTAGAGTATCAACCGAAGATCAAGCACGAGAAGGATTTAGTTTAGGAGAGCAAAGGCAACGACTTGCAGATTATTGTCAGGCTATGGGATATGAAATAGCTGGTTATTATGAAGATGCTGGTATAAGTGCTAAAACAGGCAATTATAGACCAGAATTTGAACGAATGCTAGAAGATGGTAAAACAGGACTATTCAATACTGTTTTGGCTCTAAAACTTGATAGAATTAGCCGTAGCGTGTTTGATATGGAGAGGATTAACAAATATTTTGAAGAAAATAATTTATCGTTAGTTTGTCTTTATGACCAATATGATACATCAACTGCAAACGGAAGAATGATACAAAGAATCATGACTAGTGTTGCTCAAAACGAAATTGATAGAACTAGCGAGAGAACTAAGATTGGTTTAGATGGAGCAATAAAGAATGGACATATACCTGCAAAAACTCCAGTTGGTTATTATAGAGTTGATAAAAAACTAGTAATCGATTCAGTAGAAAGTTTAATAGTTGAAAAGATTTTTAAACTATATGCTAGAGGAAATTCTCATTATAAAATTGCAGAACAATTGAATAAAGAAAATGCATTACATAGATCTTGGAGTGATAGTTCAATTAGAAGAATATTAGAAAATCCTGTTTATAAAGGAGACTATGTAATTAATAAAGGAAAGAAAGAAGAAAAGTATTATGAGAAAGTTTGTCCAGCAATTATAGATGATGAGTTATGGGATTATTGCCAAGCTCAAGCACCTAAAAACTTAAAACATTATCAAAGAAATAAAGTGTATTTATTTCTTCAAAAATTGTGTTGCCCTACTTGTGGAAGACTTATGGGTGGTAAAGGAACAAAAAAAGAAAGTGGAAAAATCTATTACTATTATCATTGCTTAATTTGTAATAACAATATTGGAGAAAGTGGAATTGAAAAACAAATGCTACGAGATTTAAATGATATCTTTGAATACGATGCTATTGTTCATCAATACTATTTTCCACTTATTAAGAGCAAGTTAGGAATGAAAGAAAGAAATTATGATAGAGAGATAAAACTGCTTGAAAGCAAAAAAGATAAAATAGCTGACGCTTTTATTGATGGAACTTTTGATAAAGAAACATATAAAAGAAAAGAAGAAGAAATCATTGATGGTATTAATCAATTAAAAAGAATGATGCTAGAGTCAAAACAAATTAGTAAGATGAGTTTTGCTAGAGAAGATCTATTAGTTAATAGAGATATTCAGTTTCTTAATAAGATAATGTTGCCTATGCTTTATGACAAATTTGTGGATTCTTGGCACAAAGCTTCTCGAGAAGATAGAAACAATCTAGTAATGGATTATATAGATAATGTTGAATTAGATATTTGTGATAGCGAAGTAATTGTTAAGAAAATAAACTTTAGAGATTCATTTTATAAAAACTTTCATGAATTATATTGGGAAGGTTTTCTAGATTATGACATAACAAAAAGATTAGATAAAAAATCAAAAACTATTCGATATAGTGAATATTTACCACCAGAAAAAATTGGAGAACATATTAATAAATTGAGATGTTTTTACTCAGTAGATAACTATCCAGGACTATTCAATTATGAGACTGGAAAACTATCTTACTTCATGCCTAAAGAAACAGAAATAGTAAGAATATCTCCTATAGAAAAACCTGATTATCATGACAATGGATATCATGGAACAGCAGGAGTAAATGTAATTGGTGTAGATAAAACTGAAGAAGATTTTCCAGATTTAGGTATAGATTTATTTGATGCGTTAATGAAAAAAATGGATGAAATAAAAGAAGATTGGCAAGACATAAAAGTAATTGAATAATTATTTTATGATTATTAGCAAGCACTGAATTTGTCCGACATAGTAAATTTTTCACTACTTGCAAATACTAGCAAGTACTGAATTTGTCTGACATCTTCAAATTCTATTCAATGGGGAGTTCCCCAATCCCCCAAACATATGAAAGGAGATTTCTATGGAAGAAAGATTTATTAAAAAAAGTTTTAGAATTACTGCAGAAGAAGAATGGAAATTGAAAGAAATGTCTATTAAGTCTGGATTAAGTGAATCAGCAGTAATTAGATCATGTATAGCAGGAACTACAATAAAAGAAAATAATTCTAAAGAGTTTTGGATTGAACTTAGAAAACTTAATGATACTGCTGACATAATTAGAAAGGTTGCAGAGAAATCTCTTGAGGATGGTGAGATATATTATAACGATTTGAAGATATACTATACCCATCTTAAAAAGTTTGTGGATGATGCACGAAAAAAGTTTTTATAAGGAAGGTAGAAAATGGAAATTATATATATGAATAATGATCCAGAAATTAGAGAGATTTTTAAATTCATGGGAGTTATATCAGCATATAGATGTTTACTAAATAAAGAAATGATAACTCAGGAAGAATTTGATGCTTTAGTTGAAGGAACAAAAAAAGAATTTGATTATGATTCTTTGATTACTTATTATGATAGAAAAATAAAAGAACATCCTAGTGTTAAGGATGATTTGGAAAAAGGTTATAAAGAGATGGATATGTTAAGAAAGGAGGTAAAAAATAATGGCACTAAAAAAAGACAATCTAAAGAACGTGACTGATTATTTAAAAGATCCAATATTATCTTTAAGTGCAAAAGGTTTATTAGCTTCACTAATTGATTTAGAAGATGGATTCGATATTTCAGTAGATAAACTATACTATGATTTATGTGGTAATGGATTTGATAGTATTAAGAGTGCAGTTAAAGAGTTAGAAGAAAATGGATATTTATTTAGAGAGCAAAGAAGAGAAGCTGGTAAATATCAAGTAGATTATTGGATATATGATAGAAGTGTTATTCCAAATAGAGTTGATAAAAAGCCCTGCAGACAAATGCAAATTAAGATTAAAGAAGAATGGGGATTATAAAATCCTCGTTTTTTTATTAAACAAAAATCAATTTTATCCCTATGAGTCTAGGGTAAATTCTATTTTTATGCTATAATATTTTTGGAATTTTAAGTATTGGATGTGAAAAAATGACAGATTTAGAATTAAAAAAATTAAAAGATAATTTATGGCATGCTGCAGATGTATTAAGATCTAGTGCTCACTTGTCAGCAAATAAATATGGTCAGCCTATTTTAGGGTTAATATTCCTTAGATATGCAGATATATTATATAAACAACATAAGGAAGAGATAGAGGCCGAATATAATAAGAATCTAGGAACTAGGTTGGAAAAAAATATAAAAGACATTGCTATTGAAAAGTGTAATTTTTATCTTCCAAAATCAGCTTACTTTGATTTTATCAATGAGGCTCCTGATAATTCAGATAAAGCTACTTTAGTAAAAAATGCAATGATTGACATAGAAGAAGCAAATCCACGTTTAAAAAATGTTTTACCAAAAGAAGTTTATGGACAATTAGTTCCAGAGGAAGAACCAGATTTATTGTCAAGAATTGTTAGAATTTTTAAGGATATTCCTGAGAATATAAGTATAGACTTATTTGGAGAAATTTATGAATATTTTCTAGGAAAATTTGCAATCGCTGAAGGAAAAGATGGTGGAGCATTCTATACTCCTGCATCTGTAGTTCAATATATGGTTAATGTTCTTAATCCAGAACCTGGCGAAAAAACTTTCTTGGATCCTGCTTGTGGCTCTGGAGGAATGTTTGTGCAAGCTGCTAGATATATGCATAACCATAACGCGAAAGAAAACGATATGATGAAATTTAGATGTTATGGTGTAGAAAAAGATCCTGACACTAATAAACTAGCTAAAATGAATTTGATATTAAATAATGTTAGAGGAGATATTACGGAAGCTAATTCTTTTTATTCGGATCCTTATAATGCGTATCATAAATTTGATTATGTTATGGCAAATCCACCTTTTAATGTAGATGAGGTATTATATGAAAGAGTTAAAGATGATAAGAGATTTAATACATATGGAATCCCTAAAAACAAGACAAATACAGCAAAAAAAGGTTCAGATAAAAAAGAAACAGTTCCAAATGCAAACTACTTATGGATTTCATATTTTGCATCAGCTTTAAATGATACTGGTAAAGCAGCTCTTGTTATGGCAAATTCTGCTTCTGATGCTGGTAATAGTGAATTTGAAATAAGAAAAAAAATAGTTGATGAAGGAATTATTAAGCAAATGGTAGCATTACCTTCAAATATGTTTACTTCTGTAACACTACCTGCTACCCTATGGTTTTTTGATAAAAATACAAGTAATAAAAAGGATGAAATATTATTTATAGATGCTAGAAGTATTTTTACTCAAATTGATAGAGCTCACAGGAAATTTAGCGATGAACAAATTAAAAATTTATCATTGATTACAAAATTGTATGATGGTAGCAATAGTGAGTACTACGAGTTATTAGAATACTATAATAATAAAATTGCAAAGGTTTCTTCAGATGAAAAAAAATACTGGGAAGATCAAATAAAATGGGTAAAGGATAATTTCCCTGATGGTAAATATAATGATGTAATTGGATTATGTAAGGTTGTTAAACTTGATGAAGTTGATGGAGTTATCGATCAAAATTATTCATTGAATCCAGGAAGATATGTTGGCATTGCTATAGAAGATGATGGAACTACTATAGAAGAATTCAAAAATAATATAAATGATTTAAATAATGAATTTATTGAATGTTGCAAATTATCACAAAATTTGGAAAAAGAAATATTGAATAATGTCAATGTAATAATGGAGAAATAATTATGCAAGAGGAAAGAATACGTAAATATGCTGATGTTTTTTCTGGGTATGCATTTCAAGCAAACGAATTAAATGAAGAAATTGAAGATGGAATACCTGTTTTAAAAATTGGAAACATTCAAAATAAATTAATAATAAAGGATGTAGAGTCTTATTATAGTGGACGAATAACTGATAAAATTAAAAAATACAAATTACAAAAAAATGATTTTCTTGTAGCTATGACTGGAGCTGGAAGTGTTGGAAAAGCCGGTAAAATGATTCCCTTTGAAGAAGGATATTTAGTTAACCAACGTGTTGCAATTGTTAGACCCTATGATAATGTTGACGCTGATTTTTTATATTATTTCTTTTGTCAGTCACATGTTGAAGATTATTTATATTCTTTAGGAATTGGAGCTGGCCAGCCAAATATTTCTTCTAATGATATTCTTAATATGAAAGTGAAATTTCCTGATATAGACAAACAAAAACGAATTTCTTCTATATTAATGAATTATGATAGATTAATTGAAAATGAAAATAGATTATTATCTATTTTAGAAAAATTGTTGATGGAAATATTTAATGAATATTTTATTCGCGAAAGAAATAGTATCAATATTATTAATAGTGGAAAATTAGAAGATATAGCCATAGATGTTGGTAAAACTGTTAACAAAAAACAAAGAGAAAATTATAATCATTATGTTCCAATAGATTGCATTGATAGAGAGAAAATGGTTGTACTTAGAGAAGCTTCAATCGAAGAAGCCGAAAGTTCTTTAGTATCTTTTAAAAAAGGTGATATTTTATTTGGTGCTATGCGACCTTATTTTCATAAAGTTTCTCTTTCTCCATTTGATGGCTTAACTAGAAGTACATGTATTGTAATTAATTCCAAAGAGGAAAAGTATTATTATTATTTATATTGTTTGCTTTTTAAAAAGGAATCTGTTAACTATGCCTCAAATATTTCGGTTGGATCAACAATGCCATATGTGAAATGGACTGATTTTAAAAAGATGAATATAGCTATACCAAATGATGATATTTTAATTGATTTTAATAAAAAGGTTGCTCCAATTGTTAAAAGAATAATAAATTCATATCAAATTACAAATAATATGAAAAATCAAAAAGACATGGTTATGAAGGCAATCTTTTCAAAAAAAATAGAAATATAGGAGGTAATTATGGCAAAATTTATTACCGAAGATGATATAGAAACTAGTATTGTTGATAAACTAGAAAATGATGAATATGGATACAATAAAATAATGTGTGATCCGAGCCCTGAAAAGCAAGAGGATTTGAATGATGGTACTCATAGAAGAGATAAACACGAATGTATATTACCAGAAGTATTAAAGACATCTTTATATAAAATTAATCCTAGTGTCAGTCATGAAAAAATTGATTTAGTAATAAGTAATTTATCTAGTGATTTTTCAGATTCTGATTTATTAGCAAAAAACTATGAATTATACAATTTAATTAGAAATAATGTTAAAATTGAATCTACAAACTTAGCTGGTGCAACTGATTTTGAATTCGTTAAGTTAATTGACTTCGATAATCCTCATAATAATGATTTTACTGTTGTATCACAAATGTGGATTCAAGGAAGATATTATTGGAGAAGACCAGATTTAATAATATTTGTTAATGGTTTACCTTTAGTATTTATCGAATTAAAAAATAGTGTTGTTAAAGTAAAAGAAGCTTATGATGATAATTTAACTAATTACAAAAAGGATATTCCAAATTTATTTGCTTTCAATCAAATTTGTGTTTTATCAAATGGTTTGGAAACAAGATTAGGTTCCTTTAATGCATCTTATGATTATTTCTTTGAATGGTTAAAAAGTAGCGAAGAAGATATTATAGATAGAGAAAAAATACATGAAGATGGTTTATCAGTTAATTATTTAATAAGCGGATTGTTGAAAAAAGAAATATTACTTGATTATATTGAAAACTTTGTAATGTTTGATAATCAAAAATATAAAATTATTGCAAAAAATCATCAATTCTTAGGAGTAAATAATTTAATTGAGAGTGTTAAGAATCGAGAAGAACTACAAGGTAAATTGGGAGTGTTCTGGCATACTCAAGGATCTGGGAAATCCTATTCAATGGTTTTCTTTACTAGAAAAGTAAGAAAAAAGATTCCTGGTAATTTCTCATTTTTAATTATTACAGATAGACAAGAACTAGATACTCAAATTCATAAGACTTTTGTAAGAACAGAAGTAATCGGGAAAAAAGAAGAATGCCAACCTAAGGATAGTAATCAATTAAGAGAATATTTAACTACTAACAAGGGATTTATTTTTACTCTTATTCACAAGTTTAGATATGATAAAGATAAAGAATTCCCTGTATTAACTACTAGAAATGATATTATTGTTTTAGTAGATGAAGCACATAGAACTCAGTATAAAGATTTGGCAGAAAATATGAGAAAAGCATTACCAAATGCTAATTTTATAGCATTTACTGGAACTCCATTGTTGGGTTCAAAGAAACTAACTAATCAATGGTTTGGTAGATGTGTTTCTGAATACAATTTCAAAGAATCAGTAGATGATCAATCAACAGTTCCTCTTTTTTATAGTAAAAGAGTTCCAGATGTAGAATTAGAGAATAATTATCTTGATGATGATATCTTAGATATTATTGAAGAAGAAAATCTTAATTCTGATGAGGAAAGAATTCTTGAAAATTCAACTTCTAGGGTATTAGAAGTAATTAAGAGAGATAGCAGAATTGATACTGTTGCAAGAGATATTGCTTATCACTTCCCTAGACGTGGATTCTTAGGAAAAGGATTAGTTGTTTCTGTAGATAAATACACAACAGTAAAGATGTATGATAAAGTTCAATATTATTGGAATGAAGAAAAGAAAAAGATTACTCAAGAAAGAAATGTAGCTAAGACACCTGAAGAAAGAGATAATCTAACGAAGATTTTAGATTATATGAATAATGTTGAAATGGCTGTTGTTATTTCTGAAGAAGCAAATGAGATTGAAAAGTTTAAAGAAAAAGGTTTAGATATTACAACTCATAGACAAAAGATGAATGAGATCACTGTTGATGGGAAAGATTTAGAAGATAGATTTAAGGATCCTGAAGATAAATTACAATTAGTATTTGTATGTTCAATGTGGTTAACTGGATTCGATGTTCCTAGCTTATCTACATTGTATCTAGATAAGCCAATGAAATCTCATACTCTAATGCAAGCTATTGCAAGAGCTAATAGAGTTTTCCCAGAAAAGAATTGTGGTATTATTGTCGATTATGTTAATATATTTAAATTCATGAAACAGGCATTAAGCGAATATGCTACTGGCGATGATGGAAGTGTAATGCCTGCAAAAGATGTTGATAAACTAATTAGTTTATTAAACTCTTCTGTTGAAGAAGCATATCAGTATTTGAATAGTTTGAATATTGATATAGATTCAATCATTGAAGAAAGTTCTACTTTAGATAAATTGGAAGAGTTAAGAAAAGCATATAATGTTATCGTAGATAATGATGAAACAAAAGAAAAATTCAAAGTTATCTCTAATACAATGGTTGGATTATATGATGCAGCAAAACCTGAGGTTTTTGAAAAGCATTGGAAAAACGAAAGATTCTCAGCTATTGATTACTTACATGGATTGTTATGCAATAAGATTGATGATGAGAAGATTAAAAATGCTAGATTAAAAATGGAACAAGTTTTAGATAATAGTATTGTGTCATCACCAACTGCACCTGAAACAAATGGATATGCGATTTATAAAAACAAAGTAATAGATTTATCAAAAATAGATGTAGAAAATTTGAAAAAAGAGATTAAAGAATCTCCATATCGTGCTGTTGAAATTAATGATTTAAAAGCATACTTAGAACAAGCTCTTGAGCAAATGATTAACAAGAATATGACAAGACAAAAGTTCTCTGAAAGATTTAAAAATGTTGTAGATAGATATAATTCAGGAAATAGTACAAATGAAGATTATTATAATCAATTGGTAGATTTAGTTAATAGTTTGAAAGAAGAACAAAACAGAGCTAATTTAGAAGGTTTAACTGAAGAAGAACTAGAACTATATGATTTATTAGTTAAGGATAAAAAATTAACTAAGGAAGAAGAACAAAAAGTAAAGTTAGCAGCTAAGAATTTATTTGAGAAATTAACTTCTGAAAGAGATGAACTATTAGTTGTTGATTGGTATAAAGATATGAACACAATGTTAAAAGTAAAACATGCAATTGCAGTATCTTTAGACAAGGATCTACCAGAAAGCTATGATAAGCCGCTATTTGAAAATATTATCATAATGTTATTAATGCATTTTATAGATATGGCAGTTAATTCATACGGTTGGATTTCTGGTAAAAATTAAGAGTAGTAATAGCTGCTCTTTTTTATATTTAGTTATTATATAAGGTATGGTAAAATAGTACTTGCATTATATTAATGGAGGAAATATGAAAATAGATGAATTACAAGAATTTCTCATTTTACTTGAAGATTTAGCAACATATTGTCGCATGACAATTGATGAAAAAGACTTTTCAAATAAAATAAAAATAATAAAAGATTTGTTTAAAGAATCAGGAATTGATATTCCTTTAGAAATAAAAATGACAAAAAAATCATATGACTATAGAAGTGAACTTCAAAAATTTGGTGGTTATAAGGAAAGAAGAGAAAGAATAAAAGAAACATTTTATCCTCTAATGGATTATCTTGAGAATAAAACAGATTTTGTAAATCAGAATGAACAATTTTCTCAAGGGAAATTAAATGATTTTTTAAGATTAAATAATTATACTATTAAAACAATATATGGAGATATTTCAAGTATATCAATTTCAGAAACAGCAGCAGGTGGGAATGGTGTTGTTTATTTTGGAAAGCTTAATAATCATGATGTTGCTATTAAATTTTTATTAAAGAATGATAAAAATAAGAAAAATAGATTTTTATGTGAGTTTTTTAATATATTAATAGGTTTTGATGATAACGAGGGAATTGTTAAACAATATTTTTATGAAGAAATAATAATTGATAGTTTTAAAATTCCTATAATAGTAATGAAAAAGTATTCTAATCATTTAGAATATGTAGATAATATTGATCAAGATTCTTTGATTGCTAAATTTGACCAATTAGCTCAAGCATTAAAAAAAATACATGATAATGGAATTATTCATCGTGATTTAAAACCAAAGAATATTTTAATAGATGAAAATGGTAGACTAAACATAGCAGATTTTGGCATTTCATATTATAATTCTGAAATCTACGATATGACTGGACATACACAAAAAAGTGAGAGATTAGCAAATTATGAGTTTTCAGCTCCTGAGCAAAATAATAGTAATAAGGAATTAACTAGAGCAGCAGATATTTATTCATTAGGACAAATAATTTATTGGCTAGTATTTAATGAAACGTGCAAAGGAACTAGAAGAAAGAAGATTACTGAAAAGTATTCTGGTTCAAGAATGGAATTATTAGACAACATTGTTGATAAATGCATAGCAAATGAACCAAGTGATAGATATCAAAGTATTGATGAAATATATGAATATATTAGTTCAAAAAAATTACCAACTGGAGAAATAAATAACAAATTGGTTGCCAAAAAAGATGCAAAAGAAATTAAGGAACAATTAAAAGACATAGTTAATAATATAACTTTTACTACAGACTTAGATCATTATGGAAACGAATTTGAGACTACGACATTTAAAGTAATGGATAAGTTTACAAATGATAAAATTATAATGTTTCTAGAAAGAATAGAATTTAAACAACAAGAATTACTTTTTAATGATAAAGTAACAATTTCAGACTTTTTTGAGGAATATGAGACAAATTTCTTTGAAGAACACTATATAGATAAAAAGTATTTTGAAGATTTAAAAAATCTATATGAAGAAGTAAGAGATGATGAGAAATTGTATATGCCATTTGTTCATTACATTTTAAAAGTTTTTAATGATAATTGTGTAAGTTTACCATTTTAAAAATGTCTTTCCTTTTGTCAAAGTTTATGTTATATTTTATTTGACTGATGGATTAAGCCATCTTGTTTTTAGACCTATAGTTGTTTAATTAAGACTATAGTGTGCCATTTAAGAATGAAATGTAGCAGTGATGCTACTTTTTTTATATCATGGCATGGGCATCGGTTTAAAAAGGTCCACTCACGGGGTAGCATAGTCCATTCTGGGGCCCTTTTTAAACATTTTCCATGTTGGTTTCTTCCAGCAGTCGCTTGGTACCTCCCTTCTATAAGTTGAAAAAAATGAAGGGAGATTTTTTATTATGACAGAGCAAACCATTGCAGAACTTACAAATTTTTTTCAACAATTTAAAGTGGGAGGTGACAAAACTCCTGCTCAAAGTAATCTATCTTTTGATGATGCTAGAGATTACTTTTTTAGGAACATGGTAGAGAGGGGACTAGCGGACGCAACCATGAAATTCTACAAAAATAAATTAGGAGCATTCAGAAAGTTCTTAGTGCAGATCAAAAAGGTTCAAACTTTAGAACTAGTAACTGAAGAAGAAATAAAATATTATTTCAACTCAAAATATTCCAAGAAAAAGACAGGTTATTATAATTGCCATGCAAGAGCACTAAGAGCATTCTTTAATTATCTTGAAAAAGATGGATAT
>CACZGA010000034.1 GCA_902780585.1 uncultured Erysipelotrichaceae bacterium
AAAAACATTTCAAACTTATTGAATAATAATATGGCTGAAATAAAACAACAAATGACTAAAATGGTAAGTCAAGTAGAAAATCCAAAACCAGCAACAGATCAAATAGAAACACTAGATGGTGGACAAGAAGAAGGTCAACAATAGACCTTTTTTTCTTTTGCCTTTGACTATAAATTTTTTTAATTATATAATGATAGTAGAAGAATAGGAGGGCATACTATATGTCAAAGGTTGATTGGATAACATGGAATACCGATCCTAAGGAAATTCTAAACCCAAATGAAATAGTTGAAAAAATTACTATGGGATATCAAGACTACAACAATTTTGTCACATCCCGTATAACTGAAAACTTAAAAAAAGAAATGGAAACAGGTGGACTTAACCGTATATCTTTAAATGTATATGGAAATTCTCCAGCCTATGAAAAAACTACAAATATCCTAAATCATATGAATGAAATAACTATTTTATTTGATTCTTTTAAAAAGAGATTAAAAACATCTTTAGATGAACAAAAAGAAATAGAAAAAAGCCAATTAATTCAAGCAATAGAAGAAAAAATAGCTGAAGAAAAGAAAAAATTAGATAATACAGAATTATTAAAAAATAGAGTATCTACCTCTAATCAATCAATATCTCTAGAGCAAGTAGAAGAAATAATACAGGGTTGTCGTGATAGAATTGAACGTCTCCAAGAAAAACTAGAAGTAGCTAAAGAATTATAAGGAGGAACAAAATGAATAATGGATTTAATGTTTGTATAGATTTAGAAAAACTTAAAAAAAGTTCCTCTGTCTTAAATAATATAGAAGATGGGTTACAAACTAATAATATACAAGATGTATTTTTAGAAATAGAAAACAAAATAAAAGACATTAACTTCTATCATGGTAATTGTCTAACTGATTATAAAGATTCTATTTCCGATGTACTTGCAGAAATAGAAAGTGTTAAAAAGGAAATATCTGAGTTATCTTCTTCTTTAAAAACAACATACACAGATTTTGGAGAAAAAGATTCATTGGATGAAGATGGTATTCAGTCTTTGGTAAAATTATACCCAGCTACTGAAACAGAAAAGAATGTTAAGTCTTTAATAGGAAATTCTCCATCAATTAGAGTAGCTAATAATTCATTTATGTTTTTAAATAATCTAGATTCATCAATTAGGGATAGTTTACCAAGTAATATTAGTCCAATAGAAGAAACAAACGCCCCTATAGTATCCCTAGCAAATAGTTTAAATACTCTAGATATAAACCCAATTGCTCCTGAACAAACTACCCAACAAACAAGTAATGAAATAAATACCATTCCAATTGGTTTGGGTATTGCCGCAACTGGTATTACAGGTGCTATAGGTGCAGTAGTATTAGATGAAATGAATTATCCAACTAAGAAGAAAAAAGAGGTTACCTACAAAGCGGAAAAGCCAAGACCAACACCAGAAAGCCAAGTAGAACCAGAGCCTTCAATGAATTATGAGGTACGTTATAAAGCTTCAAGAAACAAAGATAGAAGTGCTTTCTTTTATACAATTGACCAAGATGAAGAAAACAAAGAAGTAACTGAAGAAGAAAGCTCTTGAAAATAAAATAATAATAAGATATAATACCAAATAGATGCAAAGAACCAGAGGAGTAAATATTAATTCTTTATAGAGAGTTCATGTTAGGTGTAAATGAATAAGAAATAATATTGAAGGTAGCTGGTGAGCAGATTTTCTGAAAATAAACTTAAGAAAACCCGGTGATAATACCGTTATCATTTCAAGATAAGTTTTTACTTATGAATTAAGGTGGTACCACGAACAATTCGTCCTTTAGGATGGATTGTTTTTTTTATAGGAGGAATTAATATGGATCTTTTAAAAGCCAAAGAAGTATTTAAAAAATATACAGATTCTTATCGTAAATATGGTGAGATGATTGAATTAAAAATAAATCATACTGATCGAGTCCGTCAATCATGTGTATGGCTTGCAAAAAAACTAAATTTATCCAAAGAGGAAGTAGAAATAGCCGAGGTATGTGGCTTGTTACATGATATAGGTCGCTTTGAGCAATATAAAAGATATAAAAGTTATATTGATCATGAAACAGTTAATCATGGCGATTTTGGTGCTGAAATACTAACTGAAAATAATTTTATTAATGAATTTACTACCGAAAAACAAAAAATGATAATTCAAGTAGTAAAATATCATAATAAGTATAGAATACCAAAAACACTAAGAGAAGAGACAAGAAAATATATTGATATTGTAAGAGACGCTGATAAAATTGATTCATTATATATAATGGCCACAAAAACGTTGCATTATGAATCTAATAATAATAAAATGACTGATGTCATCATGGAACATATTAGAAAAAAAGAGATGGTTGTAAGACAAAATATCAAAAAAGAAATAGATTTTCTAGCTTTGGAATTAGCCTTTATCTTTGACTTAGTATATAAGGAATCATTTGAATTAGTCAAAGAAAAAGACTATGTAAATATAATTATAGATATTTATAAAAATGATACAAGTAATAAAGAATTAATAGATCAGTTAGAAGAAATGAGAACAATTTTAAATAATTATGTAGAGGAGAAATTAACATGTTAGATAAAAAATATGATCATAAGAAAACAGAAGAAGGAAAATATAAAATATGGAAAGAAAAGGGATATTTTAAATCAGATAATGAGTCTGAAAAAACACCTTTTTGTATAGTTATACCACCACCAAATGTTACAGGTAAATTACATATAGGACATGCCTATGATACAGCAATTCAAGATGCAATTGTTAGATATAAAAGAATGAAAGGTTTTGATACCCTTTGGTTACCAGGAATGGATCATGCCGCAATTTCAACTGAAGCCAAAGTAGTTAAAAAACTAAAAGAAGAGGGCATAGACAAGTATGAATATGGAAGAGAAAAATTCCTAGAAGCATGTTGGGATTGGACCAAGGAATATGGTGGAACAATAAGAGATCAATGGGCCGGATTAGGATTATCTTTAGATTATACTAGAGAAAGATTTACTCTAGATGAAGATTTAAATAAAGCCGTTAGAAAAGTATTTGTAGATTATTATAATAAGGGATTAATTTATAGAGGAGAAAGAATAATTAACTGGGATCCAGCTGCTAAAACAGCTTTATCTAATGAGGAGGTTATTTATAAGTCAGAAAAAAGTGCCTTTTATCATTTGAAATATGTTATTGAAGGAACAGATAAATATTTAGATGTTGCAACTACACGTCCAGAAACTCTATTTGGGGATACCGCCGTAGCAGTTAATGAAAAAGACGAAAGATATAAAGAATTTGTAGGAAAAAATGCCATACTTCCTCTTATGAATAAAACTATTCCAATTATTACAGATGAACATGCCGATATGGAAAAAGGAACAGGAGTTGTTAAAATAACTCCAGCTCATGATCCTAATGACTTTGAAGTAGGAAATAGACATAATCTAGAAAGAATCTGTATCATGAATGATGATGCTACTATGAATGAAAATGTTCCTAAAAAATATCAAGGAATGACTCGTGAAGAATGCCGTGAAGCATGTTTAAAAGATTTAAAAGAGCAAGGCTTATTATTAGAGGTTGAACCATTAACCCATGAAGTAGGGCATAGTGAAAGAACAGGCGTAATGGTAGAACCGATGATTAAAGAACAATGGTTTGTTAAAATGAAACCATTAGCTGAAAGAGTATTAGAGTTCCAAGACAAGAAAGATGAAAAAATTAATTTTGTACCAAAGAGATTTGAAAAAGTACTAAGACACTGGATGGAAATATCATATGACTGGTGTATATCACGTCAGTTATGGTGGGGACACAGAATTCCAGCTTGGTATAAAAATGGTGAAGTATATGTTGGTATGGAAGCTCCTAAAGAAGAAGGCTGGGTTCAAGACGAAGACGTTTTAGACACATGGTTTAGTAGTGCCCTTTGGCCATTCTCAACATTAGGTTGGCCTAATAAAACAAAAGACTTAGAAAGATATTTCCCAACAGACTGTTTAGTAACAGGCTATGATATTATATTCTTCTGGGTAGCCAGAATGGCATTTCAAACAGAATATATTACTGGAAAAAGACCATTTAAAGACTGTATAATTCACGGCTTAATTAGAGATAAGCAAGGAAGAAAAATGTCTAAATCATTAGGAAATGGTGTAGATCCATTTGATATGGTAGAAAAATATGGTGCAGATTCCCTACGTTTCTATTTAACTACTGATGGTTCAATGGGAATGGACCTACGTTTTGATGAAGTAAAATTAACTTCAACATGGAATTTTATTAATAAAATTTGGAATGCTTCTAGATTTGTATTAATGAATATAGATGATTTAGCTAAAATAAAATTAGAAAACTTAAAAAATGAAGATAAATGGATTCTTTCTAAATATGAAAAAACTATTAAAAGTGTAACTAAACATATGGATAAATATGAATTTAATTTAGCAGGTTCAGAAATATATGAATTTACTTGGAATTATTTTTGTGATAACTATATTGAAATGGCAAAGTATTCACTAGATAGTAGCGCAACTAAATCAGTATTGTGTCATATATTAACAGGTATTTTAAAGATGCTACATCCATTTATGCCATTCGTTACAGAAGAAATATACCAAATGTTACCTGTAAAAGATGCTGAAAGTATTATGATTTCTGAATATCCAAAATATGAGAAAAAATATATATTCGAATCTGAAGAAAATGCTGTAGATGATGCAGTTGAATTTATCAAAAACTTTAGAAATATTAGAGCCGAAAATAATATGACTAAGGAACTAAAAGTAATGTTTGATACCGAAGATGATAATGAACTTATTGTAAAAATGTTAAAACTAGATGATAGTATAGTAAAAGAACCATTAGGAAAGAAAGCTTATAAAGTATTCTCTAATAGAATAAAAGCAACTATTTTCTTTGAAAAAATAGAAACAGAAGCCGAAAAAGCCGCTAAAGCCGCTCAAATTAAATTACTACAAGCATCTATAGAAAGAAGAGAAAAATTACTTTCAAATGAAAATTATGTAAAGAAAGCACCTGAGAAAATTGTTGAAATGGATAGACAAAAACTAGAAGAAGAAAAGAAGAAATTAGAAGAATTATTAAAGTAAAGGATTAGTAATTAATCCTTTTTTTCTTTACATTTTAATCCTTTGTTAAACTTTACATTACAATAAAATTAAGATAAAATTAAAATAGGTGATAATATGAAGAACATAATAAAAGATAATAGGGGTTTTTCTTTAGCGGAAATATTAGCTGTTATGATTATCCTAATTATAATATTTTCAATGGGAATGACAGCTTATTCTAGGTATAAAAAGCAGTCTACTGAAAAATCTTATGAATTGATGAGTAAAAATGCTAAATCCGCAGCTGAAGAATATTTTATGGATAATTTAGGGGTTAAAGAAGTTAGTTTGCAAACTCTAGTTGATAAAAATTATCTTTCCCCAACTATTGATCCAATGTTTAAAAAGAAAACTTGTAGTGGCTATGTCAGAATATTTGATACTAAAAAAGAAACTCAAGATAGTTTAGAGTTAAATACATATAAAGTAGTAATTGAATGTAAAAAACATAAATCATGTGATTTATATCCAAGTGATTTAGATTGTGATGTTGAAGGTGGATTAGTAACTGATGGATCAACAAATGCATTTAATCTAGGCTTAGCCAGCTATTCATTTGGTAATGATATGTCTGTTGTAATTCGTGTAAAGTTTAATGAATTTATTGAAGATAATTACATGGAGTATTTTGGTAACTGGGAGTCCGCTGGTGGAGGCTTTGGTCTAACAAAGACAAATCACGATTTTTATTATAATTTGTATTCTGACTCTGCTGAAGATTATTATTTTGCTCAATCTAATGTAGAAGCTAAATTAAACACCTGGTACGTAGTTGCAGGTGTCTTAGAACCAGCAGCTGATGGCTCTAGTACAATAAAATTATATATAGATGGTCAGTTAAAAGGAACAGGAACTCTTCCAGGTGGTGTCGTAAGACAAAGTACTATGGATGTTATGGTTGGAGGTAATCCAGAACCAAATGATAGTTTGTCGGTACCAACTCCTATTTCCGTTAGTAATGCTCTTGTATTTGATAGAGCCTTAACAGAACAAGAAATAAGTAATTATTTTTCAACTCCAAATTTACCAATTAATTATAATCAATCAGATCCTAACTTATTAGTGAATATAACTTTTTAAGAATAGAGGTGCTTTAATGAAGAGAACAAACCAGAAAGGGTTTTCAATGATAGAATTACTTGGAGCTATTGTTATATTAGGAATCATTTCCTTAATAGCTATTACTGCTGTAACCAAAACAACCAGTAATTCTAGAAAAGATGCTTATCTAAGTACAGTAAAAATACATAAAAACACTATCGAAGAACTAATAAATCAAGAAGAGTATTATGTTTATGATGAGAATACAGTTTATTATTTTGATTACCGTTTAGCAAATGAAGATGAAGATGGCAAAAGCCCCTATGGTGAATGGCTAAGTGCCTATGTAGTAGTAACCTATGATGGTACAACCCTACATTATTATTGGACGGGAATTGATTCAGCTGGTTGGCGAATTGACTTAAAGAGAAGAGTAGAAAAACTAAGCCGAAAAGATATATATAATTCCAAAGCTGTTGGAATTATTCCAGGTCAAGAAGTAGAACAAAAAGATAACATAGTAGTATATAGTTACGCTGAAGATGGTACGGTTACAGAAGAAGAACATGAACCATCAAATGACATAACTGAAGAAGAAGCAACAGAGTGTTTCTCATTAGAACAATTATCTGATGGAACATATTCAATCACAGGCTACAATATAGCCTGTGGCAAATCAGTTCAAATACCTTCATCAATCGATGGTAAAAGAGTTACTATAATAGGTGAAAATGCCTTTAGAGAAATCGGCATAGAAGAAGTAAGTTTATATTACGGTATTAAAGAAATAAAAAATGGTGCCTTCCAAGGTAATAATATCAATAAATTAAAACTTGCTAGTAGTATAACTTTAATTGGACCTTATGCCTTCTATAATAATAAATTGCCAAAAATAGATTTACCAGAAGGTCTAGTAGAAATTTCAACTTATGGTTTTGCAAACAATAAACTAACAGAAGTAATATTTCCAAAATCATTAAAAACAATTGGTGATCGTGCCTTTGCTGGTAATTTATTGACAAATGTAGAATTTCAATCAAACCCAACCATTTCAGGAGCAGCATTCTCTAATAATAAGATGGATGCTAGTAGTGGACTTATTTATAAATATGATCCTGTCACTGGTCAAAAAGACTATACAACTATAATAGCCTATGGTGGAGAAAGTAAGGATGTTGTAATACCAGAAAAGGTAAATGGAATTGCCCCATTAAAAATTGAATCTTCTGCATTTGCTTCTAATAGCTTAAATAGCGTTGTAATACCAGATTCGGTTGTTGAAATAGGTAACTCAGCATTCTATAGTAATAACTTAACAAGTGTAACATTACCTAGTAATTTACAAAAAATTGGTGCATCAGCTTTCCGTGAAAATAAATTAACATCTATTGATATTCCTGATTCTGTAACATCAATTGGGAGCTCAGCTTTTGTTAGAAACTGTTTCCCAGCTGGAGAAGATATTATTTACGCCAGAACGGCTTCTGGAATAGATTATTCTACCATTGTAAGTGGTGCAGGTGGAAAGAGTCCGGGCAACTTAAATTTAGTAATACCTGCTGAAAAGAATGGTGTTAAACTAAAAAGCATAGTCTCTAGCGCTTTCTCATGCTGTTACTACAATAGTGTTCAAATGCCAAATTTAAGTGAAACAGATAACTTAACAGTAGGTACAAATGTTTTCTATCATAATAACTTTGCTGATGATCAAGCTTGGATATACCAAATACAAAATGGTGTCTACGATTATTCTGTTCTATCTAGTTATGGAGGTAAAAACAGAAGTGGAGATCTTGTTATACCTGGAGAGAAGAATGGGGTAGAATTAAAAACAATTAATGCTTCATTCACATGGACTAGTTGTACTAGTATTACAATACCTGCATCAGTAACTTCAATGTCTAATGGAATATTTGGAAGAAGTAATACTAATAATGTTAAGCTAACTAAATTAGTTAATTTAACTGGAAGAGAATTTGACTGGTATAAACTAACAAGTTCTTCTCATCCAAACCCAGGAAAATTTGTAACAGGAACAGTATCACATCAAACAGGTGATATTGTAATAACAGACCACTAGGAGGAGATTTTATGGATAAGAAAAAAATAATTATTCCTATACTTATTGTCTTAGTAGTAGTTTTATTTGCCATAGGTATCTTTTCCTACGCTAACTACAATAGTAACCCCAAAATAAATACTAACTATGGCTCTGATTATGATCCAGTAGAGGAGTCTACCGAATACATGACAAGTCAATATTCATCTCCTGAAGAAGTATTAAATGAAATACAATCAAAAATAACTGAAGATGGAGTTACTGTATCATATACAAAAGAAGAAGATGGATGTTGGTGCTATGAAGACTCAAAGGGTTATGAATATTACTATTGTGAAGCTAACCCTACAATTATTAAAGTAGATAAAAAAGAAGAAAAAAATTAAAAAGGTGTTGACACAAAAGTTTCTTTATGATAAAACCATATCTATACACAAAAAGAGGTGACGGTATGGAATCCATATTTAATGAAAAACTCATATCCTGTCAAATCGTTGTGAAATCAAGCGATTCAATTACTTTATGATGTAATTGGGTCGCTTTTTGTATGGGAGGGATTAGAATGAATGATGTAATCTATAACTTGCTTACAAATGAAAAAGAAAAAATAACTATAGAAAAAATAATTAAAAAACTAAGAAAACGTGGAGCACCAAAAGAAAAACTTGATATGGTAAGAAAAGCTTACGAGTTTGCTTTAAAAATACACGAGGGACAAACACGAGAAAGTGGAGAACCATATATTGTTCATCCACTCCATGTAGCTTGGAATCTTTTATGTATGAATATTTATGATGTAAACATGATTTGTGCTGGTTTACTCCATGATACTTTAGAAGATGCCGATGCCGAGATAAACCTTACGAAAGATGTCCTTGAAAGTGAATTTAATAAGGATATTGCCCATCTTGTAGATGGCGTAACAAAAATAAAAATTAAAACAGACGATAAAAATCAAATAAACTTTAAAAAGATAGTAGAAGGCCTAACAGTAGACCCTAGAATTATATTTATTAAACTTGCCGATAGACTTCATAATATGTCTACTCTACAATATAAAAAGAAAAAAAATAAGATAATAGAAAATGCCCAAGAAACATTAATGTTATATGTTCCACTTGCCCAAGCAGTAGGAGCCCATCAAGTAAGTAATGTCTTAAGGGATTTATCTTTGAAATTTTTAGATGAAGAAGCCTATAATACCCTAACAAAACTAAAAGAAGCTAGATATGAAAGAGAAAAAGAAGATTTAATAGAGTTTCAAAATGCCTTACAAGAAAAACTTAATAAAGCTGGTATTCAAGGAGCTCAAGTTATTATTAGGGACCATACAATACATACACTTTATGAAAAATTAAAATCAAACTCAAAAGAAATAAATGAAGAGAACTTCCAAGAAATAGATGATGTATTCTATTTCAAAGTAGTAGTTGATAACAGAAAAGATATACCTAAAGCAGATAATATTATCAAAACATTTTTTCCACCAGTTCCTGGAACAGAAAAAGACTATATCACAAATCCAAAAGGCCTTTTCTATTTCTCCAAGAGTATGCGAGTAGGTTACAAATATTTCCAAAGGAAAGTAAAGCTAAAGACAAAATTCCATGATGAATTAGCTCGCTT
This sequence comes from uncultured Erysipelotrichaceae bacterium, assembly GCA_902780585.1. Taxonomy (GTDB): domain Bacteria; phylum Bacillota_I; class Bacilli_A; order RF39; family UBA660; genus UBA3789. Next base: position 9,887 of record CACZGA010000034.1, read on the forward strand.
TGGTCTTCCTTTCTATTGGAACTTAGCAGATGATCCAAGATTATATGAATGGTCTAAAAACAAGCTTTTAAAGGATAGATACTGCCAAACTATAATAACTTTTTTAAATAAGTATAATAACGATGTATCTGGTTTTTATAATGAATTACAAAGTTATTTAAAATTTCCGAAAATACCTATATTAATATATGATGCTAGTGGAAAAATAGTTAACTATTCACTACCTGCAAATTATAATACAATTGAAGGCTTAACCAAATTATGTGGTGACAATTTTTGCCCTAACTGTGATACTGTTATAGTAAATGGAACCCCATACTCAGCAGAATCTGAAAGACCATTAAAAGAAGATGATCGTATAGTATTTGCTTATACTCAAAATGAAAATTCATTCCCGGGTGGAAAAGTATTACAATATTCCCGAGGAAGTACTGCTTCTGCATAGACAAAAAATATAATATGCTCTATAATTATACTAGAATAGAGGGTTGTATATGGAATCATGCAAAAAGAATTTAAAAATAGCAGGAATATTATTATTTATTGTAGGTGCAATTATATCTACTATTGCAGATAGTTTTGGTTATTGTGCTATCTCTTGTGCAATAGGCGCTTACATATTATGGTTATCATCACAGAATGCCGAAACATTAAAAAAACATAAAACACCACTTACTATAATTGCTACTATTACTATTATTTTCGATTGTATAGCAAGTGTATATTTATTTATTTCCATCGATAAAATATCCAGTCTTAGAGATGGATCAAATTTAAAAAATGCTCCTCCAACAGTAAAGAAAAAAGTAGTTATAGACCCAGAAGTAAAGAAAATAGATATGCTTTTAAAACTAGGTGTAGGCATGATAATTGTATCTGGAATTTTATTTGCTACTACATCTTGGAACTTTATCTCAGATGTAGGTAAACTATTCTTCTTACTATTATTATCAAGCTTATTTGCCGGCTTATCTTTATTTACTGAAAAAAAGTTAAAATTATATAATACTTCATTTATGTATTGGGTATTAAGTATGGTATTTTTACAATTAATCATTGTAGCTATTCTATTCTTTAAATTAGCAGGTCCATTTATTTGTTATGTTGGAGAAGGCTACAAATTAGCTATTGCTATAACAGCTTTTACAATAGCCGGTCTATCTCTAGCAACATATTTAAAATATGGTAAATCTGATATCTTAAATTTTGCTTATTATAGTATATATATATCTACAACTTTTGTAATAGCTCATTTCTTTGATTCTACAACGACATGTTTCTTATTAGGTGTATTATTCCTAGGTATAAGTATTTTAGCCAAAAAAGACTCAATATTATTTAACGCAAACAAAATGGCATCTTATATATTATTAGCTGGAGCTATCATATGTAATAGGGAAGAACATGAAATACTTTTCTTATTATTTGCTTGTATAACAACAATTAATCATTTCTATTTAGCTAATTATGTTAATAATTTAGATGATAAAATACCTTGTTTATGGATTTCACATATCTTATTACCAATTGCTATAGTTAATTGCTCTTTCTTAGGAGATTATTCATACTTATTAATCTTTTTACTAGCATCTTTCTATATTATTTTAATAAAAGAAAAAATAATAGAATCCTCTAAAAACTATCAAAATCAGAATTATATTGTATTTTTAGCATTAAACTGTACTATTATTTATAATTTCTTTATTTTCTCAATCATTCCTAGAGATGGATGAAACCTTTATTATTACAATGACAAGTATTATTTATTGTGTTATACACTTCTTAGCTGAAGGTAAAAGAGAAAACATATATTGGTATTCAAGTATTATCGCAATTGTTATAAGTATATTAATGAATATGGTAGATAAAGAAGGATGGCTAAGTATATTAATACTTATACCTAGTATTTATCTCTTCTTCTCCACAAAATATTCTGAATTAACAAAGGATAATAATCCACGTATATCCTATTCCTTTATAGTTATCTTAATAGCCATATATAACTTCTTATATATAGTTAATTTTCTAAATTTATCAGCTATAATAGCTTCTGTATTATTTATCTGGTTATTAGGAATGATTATTATTTTAACTAATGAAGATTATTTAAAAACAATATGTTATTTTACGATAGTAGTACCACTCTTAAAATTAACAGGTGAAATAGAGAGTGAAACGTGGCGCATGATTTTATATAGTATTCTAATATTATATATAACTTTCTTATCTGTAAAATACCTTGCTAAGAGTAATGAAAGTAAAAATGCTCTTGGTTTAACTGGAATAGTAATTGCAATATTATTTGTATTTATTAATCCAGAATATATAGTAGGTATTTATATAGGTTTAATAGGTATTATTACAACTATGATTGGTTACTATAAAAATGAGTTTAAGACATTCTTTAAAGGTGGTATTATTATTACAGTTGTAAATATAATATACCAATTGAGAAATCTATGGGAACAAATACCATTTTGGTTATATTTATTAGTAGGTGGTCTAGCTCTAATAGGCTTTGTAACTTATAAAGAAATGAATAATAAAAAGTAATGCATTTAATTGCATTATTTTTTTATTTTTACGAATAATATTAAGGGGATAACTATGAACAATCGTATTAAAGACTTTCCAGTAAGCGAAAGACCAAGAGAACGCCTAAAAGAAGTAGGTGTAGAAAACCTAACTGATAAAGAGTTGCTATCTATTATAATAAAAAGTGGTACTAAAGAAAAAAATGTAAATGAATTATCATTAGAATTATTAAAAAGATATGAATTAATAGACTTAAAAGAAATATCTTGGAATCAGTTAAAACATATTAAAGGCATAGGTGAAGTAAAAGCTATGGAACTAGTAGCGGCTATTGAATTAGGTAAAAGAGTTCTTTTAAGAGAAAATAAAAAATTAGAAAAACTAGAAAATGCTAAGTCTATATGGGAAGGAACAAAATACTTATTTATTGGTCTAAAACAAGAATATTTCTACTCTTTATACTTTAATAATAAGCAAGAACTAATCAAAAAGAAACTAATCTTTATAGGAACAATTAATAGTGCTACTACTCATACTAGAGAGATATTTAAAGAAGCCTACTTAGTAAGTGCAACTTCAATTATATGTTTACATAATCATCCTTCAAATGATACTACTCCAAGTAAAGCTGATATATTTTTTACTAGTCATTTAATGCGTACAGGTCAAATTCAAGGAATACCTGTAGTAGATCATATTATAGTAGGGGAAGAGTCATACTATAGTTTTTATGAACATAAAGATATTCTAAATCTCTAATTGTATCAAAAATAAAAATATAATATAATTGAAGAGAGATGATACTATGAAAAGAAAAACTAAAAAACAAAAAAGATTTATACTAGGAATAAGTATTATATGTGTATTATTAATAATTATTTCTATTTTTGTAAATGAAACTATATATCCAGGAGAAAATCTATTAAAAGATATTACAGTAGGTGTTCAAAAAATAATAATGTATCCATTTACCCTAAAAAAAGATAAATTATTAGATCAAAGTAAAAGTGAATTAATCCAAAAAAATATTAATTCATCTTTAACTAAAGAAATACAAGAATTAAAAGACGCCCTAGAATTAAATAGAACTCTAACAGAATATGAACCTATTAACGCAACAATTCTATCTAGAAATAAAGCGTATTGGTTCCATACTATAACTATTGATAAAGGTTCTTCATCAGGCATAAAAAGAAATATGGCAGTTGTAACAAAAAATGGTTTAGTAGGTAAAATAACAAAAGTATCTAAATATTCTAGTGAAGTAAAGTTAATCACAACTGATGATATTAATTTTAAAGTAAGTATCGCTATTAAAACAAATGAATTTGATAACTATGCTATATTAAATGGCTATGATGTAGAAACTGGTCTTATTAAAGCAACAGGTATAGATAAAACGACTAATATTCAAAATGGTGATATAGTTTTAACAAGTGGATTAGGAGAAATGTTCCCCGGTGGAATATATATAGGAACAGTAGAGAAGGTAGAAAGTGATAAATATAATTTAAGTAAAACTGCATATATAAAGACATATCAGAATTTTAATGATATTCATTATGTAACAGTATTAAAGGTAAAAGAATGATTTATTTTATTATAGGTTTATCTATTATATTAGATGGAATAATAACAAATTATCTACCATTTCTACCAAACAGTTTATCTCTACTTACTCCACTTTTAACAATTACTTCTCTTATTTACATATACCCATTCTTTAGAAAAGAAGAAAAGAAGTTTTATTTAATTCTATTTATAAATCTCTTATTTTTTCATGCTGTAATATTTGTTTTATTAGGATTAATTATTAAAAAAATATATAAGTATTTTGAAATAACCTCTATAAAAATAATATTTTATATAATTTTAATTATAGTATCATACGAATTTATAGTAGGTAGTTTACTATTTATATTTCAATTAGTACCAATAACTATATCTAAAATATTATATAAAATTATAAATAGTTTAATATTAAATATAATATGGGGAGAGATATTATATGGAGTACTATTTATCTATAGAAAGAAAACAAAAAGAATAAGTATGAATTAACATACTTATTTATTTTAAAAAAAACAATTGACTTTACAACATCTGTTTGCTATAATCTAATTACTGGCTGTATTTAGCTAGGTAATGGGGCATTAGCTCAGCTGGGAGAGCGCCACGTTTGCACCGTGGAGGTCAGCGGTTCGATCCCGCTATGCTCCACCATTATGTAAATAAACCCGATAACGGGTTTTTCTTTTATAAGCCGATATAGTTTAGTGGTAAAACAGGTCCTTGGTAAGGACCAGCGGTAAGTTCAATTCTTACTATCGGCACCAGTTAATATAGACTCAAGCATAATTGCTTGG
>CACZGA010000035.1 GCA_902780585.1 uncultured Erysipelotrichaceae bacterium
AAAATTTTGGTATTTAGTAGTTGGTTTTTCTAATACTTCTTCACCATTATAATCTGTTGTCCAAGGACCCATATGTGTTTTAATTACATCAGCCATAAAGTTTGCATCTTCTTCTGATAGATTAAATTCATCTTTTTTTTCTTTGATAAAATTAGCCATTAGAATTGGATGATCAAATCTAGTATACCTTTCTTCTGGCATGCCTAATTTTAAACCATCATGTACTAAAAGGGACATTAATAATAAATCTTTTTCATGGGTGGTATATTTTCCTCCTATGATTGGATTATTCAACAATTCATACCCTATTCTCATAGCAGCTTTTGAATGTCTTAATAATCCACCTTCTCCTAGGGCATAAGAGGGATGATACTTTCCTGTTGAAGAAGCTGGTACTTTAAACCAATATTCAGGTAAAGCTTGGATAATACTTATTAATGACTCTTGTAGATTAGTATCTTTTATATAATCTAATTCATCTAAAAATAACTCTTCTTTATCCATTCTTTTCACCTTCTAATAATCTTACTATAATACTATTACTTATATACCATAGGTTTTCTGGTATATATAAATTATTACCATCTAATACTAATAACCCTTTATTAATAAGAGACTCATAGTCGTAAACATCTTTAAGTTCTTGGTGATATTTATTATTAAACTCTTTTAAGTTTATACCTTCTTTAGTTCTTAAATTCAAGATTATTTCATAATAAATTTTATCTTTAGTAGATAAGTATTCTATACCATCTTCTTTTATATAATCATGATTTAAATATTTATTAATACTTCTAGTTTTTTCATAACGCACTTGGCCTAAGTATCCGGAAGAAGATAAACCAAAACCATAATATTCATTATTATGCCAATATGTTTGATTATGAATTGATCTGTATTCTTTCCCTTTAGCAAAATTACTTATTTCATAGTGATCATATTCTTTTAATTCATTACAGATTAAATCATACATTTCTCTATCTAAATCTTCATTAATATACTTATAACCTTCAATATATAGTTTAGTATGTTCTTCTAGAATAAGAGAATATGTAGATATATGAGTTATATCTAATGATTTAATGAAATCTATATCAGATAGTAGATCTTCTAGGGATTCATCTTTTACAGCATATATTAAATCTATATTTATATTATTTAGGCCTATTTTATGGCAGTATTCTATAGTTTTTTTTATTTTACTTTTAGATGCTGTTCTGTCTAGTATTTTTAATTTATTCTTATTTATACTTTCTAAACCAAAGCTAATTCTATTAACTTTATTTTTTTTAAATAAGTCTAATTTTTCAGGAGTAATACTATCAAAATTACATTCTATAGTAAATTCATAATTATCATTTAATTTTAGTTTATTTGTAATATTAAATAATTTATCTAATTGTTTAATAGATAGTGAACTAGGAGTACCTCCTCCTATATAAATTGTATCTAGTACTTCATTATTGTAGGAATCTGTTATTTCATTAGATAATTCTTTTAAGTACTTATCTACTAACTCCTTATTATAGAACATTTTGCAAAAGTCACAATATGAACATATTTTATAACAGAATGGTATATGTATATAAGCGCTTTTAATCATTTTCTTGTTCCATTTCCTTTTATGGTTCCTTCGTTTTGAGCCTTATTGGCTTCGGCAACCTTATCTAGATTTGCTATTATAAATGGGCTAATAAGATTAGAATGTGTTAAATTATAAATCGTTGATGAAGATAAATCAAATATTTCTGCTGCTTGTTCATATGTTAACTGTTTATCTATTATTTCTAATGCCATTTGCTCTGTTATTCTTTTAAATGTTTCTGCTTGTAAATCAGTTGTTGTAGGGGCATTTTGCTGTGTTTCTTTACTTATTGGAGGAGCAGAAGTAAAGTCTTGTGTTGTCACCCTTGGTATAGTCACCCCTTCAATATGAAGTCGCTTTATTGTTCTTTGTAAGCGTGGATCTTGCGCACTATTAATAACACTTGACCTAATATCTGCTAATATTTGTTTTGCTTTTTCATATTTATTTTTATCTATTCTTTCTAATCTAGCATTAAGGTTTCTTTGAACAACATTTTCTCCAACTCCTTGTTCATTAGCAATTTGGGAAATATTCTTTCCTTCTAATAATAATTCATATGATTTTAATACTTGCTCAATAACTTTCTTGCTGGTTGTGGAAAATGATTTGTGTTCCACCAGCAAATCAAATACTCGCTTATACAATTTGATTGATATGTCTGGCAATTTCTTTTGTATATAATCATGAAGTCCCGATCTACTAACCTCATGTTGTCTAGCGGCTTCTCTAATAGATAGGCCATTTTCTAGCATATCAAGAATTATCTCAAGCCATTTATCACCGTCATATAGCCCAATAGTTTCTTCAACCCCAATAGTTCTATAATATGATGTGATATGTTCCTCGTGTCTTTGGATTTTTTCTTGCATTTTTTCATCTAAATCTTTGCTTTGTAAAATTGCCTTAACCCGTCCAACATCTATACAGAGATAGTCTGCAAGTTCCTCATATGTGAACCAATTATTTAAATATTCGTCAATTATGCATTCACCAGTAATGTATTCTACCATATCTTACTCCTTTGTGGAAAGAATAGAAAGGAATGCTTCTTGAGGTACTTCTACACTACCTATTTGTTTCATTCTTTTCTTTCCTTCTTTTTGTTTTTCTAATAGTTTTTTCTTTCTAGTTACGTCTCCACCATAACATTTGGCAAGAACATCTTTTCTTAGGGCTCGTACTGTTTCTCTAGCAATTACATGTTGGCCAATGGCTGCTTGAATGGGCACTTCAAATAATTGTCTAGGGATGATTTCTTTTAGTTTTTCACAGACTACTCTACCTCTTTGATAAGCAAAGTCTTTATGAACAATTACACTTAAGGCGTCTACTACTTCACCATTCAATAAAATATCCATTTTTACTAAATTACTTTCTTTGTAGCCAGTTACTTCATAGTCAAATGAAGCATAACCTTTAGTGTAAGATTTTAATTTATCGAAGAAATCATAGACTATTTCTGCTAAAGGAATATCGTAATGAATTGTTACTCTAGTTTCATCTAAATATTCCATGTTTATAAAGTTTCCTCTTTTATCTTGGCAAAGTTCCATGATTGGTCCTATATATTCACTAGGAGTGAAGATACTACATTTTACATATGGCTCTAGTGTTTTACTAATTAGTTCTCTTTTAGGCATTTTTGTTGGGCTATCTACCATTACTTTAGTTTGATTTGTTAGTATTACTTCATAGACTACAGATGGAGAAGTTGCGATTAAATCAATACCAAATTCTCTTTCAATTCGCTCTTCGGTTATTTCCATATGTAGTAGTCCTAAGAAGCCACATCTAAAGCCAAAACCTAGAGCTTTTGATGTTTCTGGTTCAAATGATAAAGCCGCATCATTTAGTTTTAATTTATTTAGGGCTTCTCTTAAATCTTCAAAGTTATTTGATTCAATTGGATATATTCCACAATAAACTGTTGGTTTCATAGGTTTATAACCAGGTAATTTTTCAGTAGCTGGATTATTATCTAGAGTTATTGTATCTCCTACATGAACATCTCCTATACTTTTAATAGAAGCATATAAATAACCTACTTCCCCAGCTGATAGACTTTCTACTTCTTTTTCTTTAGGAGTATTAACAGATAAGCCTACTACATCATAGGTAGCACCTGTTTCCATCATCTTTATGATATCGCCTTTTTTAACCGTTCCTTCCTTGATACAAATACTAGTTATTACGCCACGATATGAATCAAACAAACTATCAAAGATTAAGGCTTTTAAAGGTACTTCTTTTTTACCAGTTGGGGCTGGTATTTTTTCTATTATTTTTTCTAATAGTTCTTTTATCCCTACACCAGTTTTAGCACTGGTTAGGACTATTTCATCTTTATTAAAACCAATATTTTCTAATTCTTTGGTTACTTTTTCTGGGTCAGCACTAGGAAGATCTATCTTATTAATAACAGGAATAATACTTAAACCATTATCAATTGCTAGATAAAGATTAGCTAAAGTCTGAGCTTCTATTCCTTGAGAAGCATCAACTACTAAAAGAGCTCCTTCACAAGCAGCTAGGCTTCTTGATACTTCATAAGAAAAATCTACATGACCTGGAGTATCAATTAAGTTTAATTGGTAATTTGTATTATCTTGGCTGTATTCTAATTGAACAGCATTTAATTTAATAGTGATTCCTCTTTCTCTTTCTAGGTCCATGGAATCTAACATTTGTTCTTTTAACTCTCTTTTATCAATGGCTCCAGTATACTCCAAAATACGATCTGCTAGGGTACTTTTGCCATGATCAATATGAGCGATAATACAAAAATTTCTGATATTTTCCTGTTTCATACGTCCTCCTAAGCATCCTTATTATAACACAAAAAAAGTACTTTAGCAGTACTTTCTAATTATTTGTAATCTTACTACTTTCAAAATATAACATGTTATTAAAAATAGCAAAATGATAAGTTACGGTTGTTGCTCTATCTAGGTATTGGCTTATACTAATTGGATTTTGTTGTAGAGTTTCTGGTGTTTGATTAAGTTTTGTTTCAATTAAGTTGAATTTTTCTGGGTCACCATAAATATATATTGAGTATACACCTTGTTCTTCTTTAGCTTCAGCATATACTACTTTTTCTTCTAAAGTATAAGTTCCATCTGGTTCTTTATAAGCCGCAACTAATTCACCATAATATGGTTTTACAGGATTAGGACTAGGCCCCTCTAAACCATTAAAGGAAACATCTAGGCCATCACCATCAGCAGAAGCTGTAATATTACCTACGTTTTTACCATCCATTTTAAATCTAAAGGCATACGTCATTGTAATATCATTTGTATAAGAAACACTTCCACCAAAGAATCTTTGCATGTATTCTCTTATAGTTTCGGAATATAGTTTATATATCTTATTTCCAGCACTATCTGTTCTACCAGTATTTTCAAAGTCACCTTGTTGAACAAATTGTAAAGCATAATAATATTTTTCTTGATTTGAAAAAGAATCTATAGTAACATTTTTTTCTACTAAGAACTTAGAATTTCTTTCACCTTTTGTACCATAGGTAACGTAATTATATAGTATTTTTACATTTTCTTCACTTAAATTTAAATTTTCTCTAGTAATTGGTTCTGGTTCTGGTGGTTTTTTTACAAATAATGCATTACATACAAAATATACTATAAAACCTACAGATAGTGATACTATTATGACTACTAGGATACTAAAAAAGGAAGAACGTTTCTTTTTTGGTTCCGTTTCACCATAGCCTTCAATTTCATCGCCTATTTTGAAATCCATCAAATCACCTCTAGTTTATTTTATTGTAACAGATTATCAAAAAAAAAGAAATAGATTTTCTTTTTTTAGTTTTATACTTTATCTGTGTTTAAGGGCTTCCTAAGTTTGTCTGAATTCTTGTCCTTAGTTTTTGGTGTTTCTTGGTTGGTGGTTGAGCCTTTTTCTGTAGCAATTTCAGATAATAGATATTGTCTAGCTTCCACTAAATCTTTGTTTTTTGGATCTTTTTCAGCTAATTCTAATAACCAATTATTTATCGCCGTAACAAGGTCACTTTTAGAATTATTGAAATGTTCTTCAAGCTTAGAGCAATATAATCCTAATACCCACATCATTGGTTTTGCTGTTATAAAATGTTCAGCACTTGGTGTAACATTTTTTGCTGGGTATTCATAACCTGGTTCATATATAGGATCAACGCCAAATATTGCTTCTGAATCTGGGTTTCGATGTTTTTCTGCATCATCACTGCATGCCATCTGCATTATAGCTTCTCTTGTAAAAACTTCAAACTCTTGCTTATAGTGGTTATGGTCACAGTCTTCTCTTTGAATTTTCTTGCTTTCTGATTCCCAAACGGGGTTTGCATTATAGGGTACATTTGTAACAATAGCACCGTCTGAAGTTTGTTCAATAGTAAGATGTTTCCATCGGGCACTATAGGGGGCTTTTTCATAATGTGCCAATGAAATATATCCTACAGAGAATTGTCCATCTCTTCTTTGTCTTGGTTTCAAAAACAATTCTCCATCTATCTTAAAATCTACAGTCTCCCCTCTTTTAAATTCCAATTGAAAACGGTTATTAAGAAAATCTATAGTAGAGCTATCCCAACCATTAATAGTCATTTCGTCATTTTTTATTTCAACAAGTCCATTTTGGCCAAACTTCACAGCAAGATTACCTTTATAAGAACTGGCGTAATATCGTTTTGGTATTTCTTGATTACCATAGCTAAGGGTTGTTTTGGCATTATCTTCTTCTAAATCACCTGTAAAACTATTATAATGTTCAGGGTCTCTTAGGGTAACCCCAAAAAATTCTAGCAAATAAATAATGGCTTCTGGAATTTGCAATTCATCTTTTCCTATAAAACTTTGCATATCATTACCTCCCTTTTTCGTTATATCTTAGCATAATGGTATTTATACGTCAATTAAAAAAGAAATAGATTTTCTTTTAGTTATTGTCTTTTAGCATTTTGACAACACTAGTATTTTTAAAGTCTATTTCTTTTATTAAGTCTTTTAATGTTTGAATATCCATTGTTTTAATTCTATCTATTTTATTTGGTATTATCTTTTTATACTTAATAATATCATCGTAAAGATTATTTACAGTAGCATCTATACTATCTATCATTCTTATTTCTGAAGAAATCCATACTTTTTTAATTCTATTCATTGTTTTTTCAGATATTTTTATATTTGTTAGTTCTTTTTCTATTTCTTTTAGTAATTCATCTGGGTTTACAGTAGAAGCCATTAAATAGAATACTCTATAGTCAGCAGTTTGTTCCCATTCAGTGTACATTCCGCTTAATAATTTTTCTTGTCTTACTCTATCTCTAAATGCTGAAGATGAACCGAATAAGATAGTTGTTAACATAGAAAGATATAAATCTAGTTCTAAATCCTTTAACTTTAGATTTTTTGTTGGTATTTTTAAAGCAAAAGCTAATTTTGGTATTTCTATATTTGATTTTATAATACCTTCTTTTTCATTTACTTTAGGTTGTTCTTCTTGTTTCTTTATTTTTGGTAGTGTTTTAGGCTTTTTATAGCCTATTTCTTCTTTAATAATATTTAGAGCTTCTTCTTTTTTGAAATTACCTACTATTAAGACAAACATATTATTGGGAGTATAAAAATTATTATAACAATTATATAAGTCTTCTTTAGTTATTTTTTCTATTTCTGGTACGGTACCAGCTATATCATATCTACGAGAATGGTCTTTATAAATACATTCTCTAATTTTCATTTCTAGGGCAAACTCTTTCATGTCATCATACATTTTAATTTCTTCAGCGATGATACCCTTTTCTTTTTCAACGTTTTGGTCAGTAAAATATGGAGACATTACAAAATGTAATAAAAAGCGTAAATTAGTCCCAAATTCTTTTGTTCCATAACAAATATAGCCAGTATTATCATAAGATGTAGAAGCATTAGATTCTGTACCACTTTTAGAAAAGAAAGTAAATGGGTCTTCTCCAGATGCTTGCTCAAACATTTTATGTTCTAGGAAGTGAGCTATTCCTTTAGGAGGAATATAAGTATTATTATTTTCATCAGTAAACTCTAATACATCGCTACCAAAACGAGTAGCAAAACTAATAAAATAATTCTTTTTATTATCATAGGGCACCATAAATACTTCTAAACCATTTTCTAGAGTTTCAGTATAACAGTCCATTTCTAGACCAATTAAATTAATCTTCTTCATTTTTTACCCCCTCTAGTAAGAATATTGTATCGATTTGTATTTTTTTACATACTTTTACAATATCGCTTTTTTTAACAGAATTCATTCTTTCCATTCTGCCTTCTATAGAATCCATGCCCAATATATCTTCAGCCATAGCTTCGCCTAATAATCTACCAGCAGATTCATCAATTTCTGTTAGAGATGCTTGATAAAATTCTTTGGCAGTTGCAATATCTTTGGCAGTAAACTTACCTTTTTTCATATCATTTAGATATTTAGTTATTAAGCTTACAGTTTTACGATAATTAGATTTATCAATTCCGGCGGTAATAGCCATTACATTATCTAATTTACTTACAGTAGAATGAATACTGTAGCAAAGAGAATGTTTTTCTCTAACATTTTTAAATAACTTTGATTCTGTTCCCCCACCAAATATTACATTTGCTAGTACTAAGGGATAATCTCTTTCATAAGTAGATAGTTTTTTATATGGACAAATAATTGCTAGTTTAGATTGAGTATTTTCAATTTTTTCGTTAGAAGTTAATCTACGTCCTCTTGGTTTTTTATATGGTAAGAAATAGGCTTCTTTACGTTTTTTTATTTTAGTTATTTTAAAGTTCTTTTTAATTAAAGCCATCATTTCCTTATCATCGTAGTCTCCTACTACATAAATATCTACATAATCATTATCAATCATTTTCTTGTAGGCTTCATATAGGTTCTTTTCATCTATGTTTTCTAAGTCTTCAATATAGCCAGACATGCGATAAGAAACTGGACTTTTTTTATCATAAGTTTCTAGAGCTCTTATCATACTATAATTAGAAGCATCTTCTTTAATAGATTGAATAGTTACTACGGAGTTATATTTTGATAAATCTAATTTTTCTGTTTGAAATGATTTTTGATTTAGATCGGGATTAAATATTATTTCTTTTAAGAATTCTATTGATTTTTCTAAATTACCTTCTTCAGTATATTTATCTTGTAATGTTTCAAGTATAAAACTAGTTTGAATGTAATTTCCCATTCTTTGAGTAGTTATTCCTACACTTGCGGCATATAACTCTTCAGCTTCTATTGTTAAAAGTCTTTTACTATTATATTTACCAGATGATTGTAGGAGTATATCTGATAAGATTACTCTTTTCATAATCTCATCCTTTTTTATAGGTGTATGGAATACTACTTTGATAGTAATAGTCTTTAATCGATTAGTATGAATTAGATGAAGATTATAAGAACCTAAATCTTTTTTTGTATATTTCATTTTGTCTCACCTCTATGTTTTAGTCTAATAATGATTCTAATGCTACTTTTATCATATCATTTAGTGATTTTTCTCTTTGTTCTATAGTTAAATTTTGATTATCAAATAAAGAGTCTACTACTGTTAATAAGCAAGCTGCATCTTTTTTTAATTTTCTAGCAACATAAAATAATGCATAGGCTTCCATTTCTACAGCAATAAAATCTCTTTTTGGGTAGTTACTGCGATATTTTTCTTTATCATCACAATATAAGTCAAATACATCACTAGTGATGATTTCCCCTATTTTTAAATCTATATTATTCTTTTTGGCAGAGTTCATAATCATTCTATTTAAATCAGCAGAAGCTTCTACTAGATTATCATTACCATCATCTAGTAACTTATCAAAATATGTTTTACTATAAGCTTTTTCCGCTAAAACAACATCTAGACATTTAATATCTTCATGGAATGATCCACAAGTACCAATTCTAATAATCTTTTTAACATCGTAAAATTTAAATAATTCATAGGAATAAATTCCCATACTAGGTATTCCCATACCTGAAGGGAATACAGTTACTTTTTTACCTTTATAAGTACCGGTGTAAGCAAACATATTTCTAACATGATTTACTAAAGTTACATTTTCTAAAAAGTTTTCAGCAATATATTTAGCTCTTAATGGATCACCCGGCATTAATACTATAGGAGCTATTTCTTCTTTTTTACTTTCTATATGAGGAGTCATATTATTACCTTCTTTCCCCTTCATTATAGCAATTAATATTGTTTAAAGCAATTAAAAAGAGGATTACTCCTCTTTGTTACTTGTTTCACTATATTGTACAAGAACTTCTCTTGGTTTAGAATTACCTGTGGCGGGACCAATGATACCTTTTTCTTCTAATTCATCTATTAAAGTAGCGGCTTTATTATAACCAATCTTAAACTTTCTTTGGAGAAGAGAAGCAGAGGCTTTTTGAGTTTTAACGACAAAGTCTACTACTTGATCATATAATTCATCTTCAGAAGAAGATGAGCCTGATTCATAATTTTGAGAAGTATTTTCTTCTTTTTCTTCTTCTAGTTTCATAAAGTCATCGACGTATGAAGCCTCTTGTTGCTTTTTAGTAAAGTCTATAATTTTTTCAATTTCTTCGTCTGTTATGAATGAGCCTTGAATACGAATTGGTGAATTAACACCGATTGGTAAGAAGAACATGTCTCCTTTTCCTAATAGTTTTTCAGCTCCTACTTGATCTAGTATTGTACGTGAGTCAATTCCTGAACCTACTGAGAAGGCTATACGAGATGGGATATTAGCTTTAATTAAACCTGTAATTACTTCGGTAGATGGTCTTTGAGTTGCAACGATTAAATGGATACCAGCAGCTCTGGCTTTTTGAGTAATTCTTAAGATAGAATCTTCTACTTCTTTAGCCGCAACCATCATTAAGTCAGATAACTCATCAATAATTATTACGACAAATGGCATTTTATCTAATTGTTCATCTGGATGAGACTTATTCCATTTCTCAATATATTCATTATATCCTTCAATCTTTTTAGTACCAGTTGAGGCAAACATATGATATCTCTTTTCCATTTCATTGACCATTTTTTGAAGTAAGATAGCAGCTTGTTTTGGGTCTGAGACAACTGGGCACATTAAATGTGGAATACCATTATAAGCTGATAGTTCAACTACTTTTGGATCTACCATAGCTAGTTTTACTTCATCTGGTTTTGCTCTCATTAAGATTGAACAAATAATTCCATTTACACAAACAGATTTACCTGAACCTGTAGTACCTGCAATTAATAAGTGAGGCATTTTATTTATTTCACAAACACCAATTTCACCCATTATACTTTTACCTAGAGGTACCATTAATTTTTTATCAAAAGACTGAGTCATTATTTTACTAGCCATAATCTCATAAAAACTAACTGAGGTTGGAGTGTCATTGGCAAATTCTACACCAACAGTATTTTTACCGGGAATTGGGGCTTCAATTCTAACATCTTTTTTAGATAGTGCAAGAGCTATTTCTCTACTTAGTGTTGTAATTTTATTTACTCTTGTACCACTAGCTATTTCTAATTCATATTGAGCAACTGTTGGGCCAATGTGAACCTCTACTACTTTAGCAATTACACCAAAGCTTTTTAGAACGTTTTCTAATTTTTCAATATTTGCTTCTATTGCAGCATTATCAGTACTAGAATTTTTATTCTTAGGTTTGTTTAAAATATCTAATGGTGGTAATTTATAGCTTGGATTTACTACTGCTTTTGGTTCTTCTTTAGCCTCTTCTTTTACTTCTTCTACTGGCTGAGTTTGTAGTTTCTTTAGTTCTTCAATATTTTTTACAACCTGTTTATCTGGTTCTTCTTC
>CACZGA010000036.1 GCA_902780585.1 uncultured Erysipelotrichaceae bacterium
TGATAATAAATAAGGTTCTTTAAAAAAAGAGCCTTTTATGATACAATAAGCTAGAAATACAGGTGATAAATATGAAGGATATCTATATATTAGGAATAGAGAGTAGTTGTGATGAGACAAGTGTATCAATAGTAAAAAATGGTAGAGAAGAAATAGCAACTGTAATTGCTTCCCAAATTGAGATTCATAAAGATTTTGGTGGGGTAGTACCTGAAATAGCTAGTCGTCATCACGTTAAAAATATAACTATGGTTTTAGAAGAGTGTTTACAAAAAGCAAATATGACAATGGAACAAATTGATGCCATTGCGATTACTTATGGACCTGGTCTTATAGGTTCTTTGTTAATTGGTTTAGAAGCCGCTAAAACACTATCTTTTATTTACAATAAACCTTTAGTACCTGTACATCACATTGCAGGTCATATATATGCCAACAGTTTAGTAAAAGAATTAGAATTTCCATTACTAGCAGTAGTAGTAAGTGGTGGGCATACTGAGTTAATAGAAATGAAAAAACATTATCAATTTGAAAAAATCGGTGGGACATTAGATGACGCCATTGGCGAATGTTATGATAAAGTTGCTAGGGTAATGAATCTAGAGTATCCGGGTGGCCCTAAAATAGATGCCTTATCTCAAATGGGAAAAGACACGTATAAATTACCAGTTCCCCTAAGAGACGATAGTTATAATTTCTCTTTTAGTGGGCTAAAGAGTGCCGTTATTAATTTAGCTCATAATGAAGAACAAAGAGGTAACCCAATTCGTCAAGAAGACTTAGCGGCTTCATTTCAAAATACTGCCGTTACAGCTGTTACTTCAAAAGTTAGAAAAGCAATTATTGATAAAAACATTAAACATGTAATTGTTGCTGGAGGAGTAGCTGCTAGTAAAGGCCTTAGAAAAGGTATGGAAGATTTATGCCATGAACTAAATATCGATTTGTCTATACCACCTATGAAATATTGTACAGATAATGGTGCCATGATTGCAGCTGCGGGCTATTATGCTTATCTAGATGGGCGAAGATCTGATTTGAATTTAAATTCAAAATCTCAAGATACATTAAAATAGAAACAAAAAAGTTTCTTTTTTTTTGAAAAAATAAGAATAATTACTCTAAATATGATATAATGAAAAAGATAAGGGAGGCTAGAATATGATAAATAGAGTGATGTTGAATGAAACATCTTATTTTGGACGAGGATCACGTTCAAAACTAGCAGATGAATTAAAAAATAGAGGATATACTAAAGTATTATTAGTATCAGATAAAACTTTACAAGAAGCAAATGTTGAAAAAATGGTAACAGACATTTTAGATAATGCTGGAATTACTTTTTTTGAGTATCTAGGAGTTAAACCAAACCCATCTATTAAAAATGTTCAAGATGGTTTAAGTGTTGCTCAAATTAATAATGTAGATGCTATTGTTGCCGTTGGAGGTGGAAGTGTTATAGACACTGCTAAGGCAATATCTATAATTATGACAAACCCAGAACATTCTGGCGTTGTTAGCTTAGAAGGTGCTGTAGAAACAAGAAATAAAGGAATACCGCTATTTGCTCTACCAACAACAGCAGGAACTGCAGCTGAAGTAACAATTAATTATGTTATTACAGATGAAAACAATGTAAAGAAAATGGTATGTGTTGATCCACACGATATACCAGTATGTGCAATCATTGATCCAGATTTAATGCAAGGTATGCCACAATCTTTAGCGGCTTCAACAGGTATGGATGCCTTAACTCATGCTATGGAAGGATATATCACCAAAGCAGGATGGTTAATCCCCGATATATTCCATATAAATGCTATGGCTTTAATCTATAAAAACCTAGAAAGCGCAGCTAATGAAAAAGACGAAGTAGCTGTTGAAAAAATGGCTTATGCACAATATATTGCTGGAATGGGATTTTCAAACGTAGGTTTAGGAATTGTTCACTCTATGGCACACTCACTAGGAGCATTCTTTGATACTCCTCACGGTGTTGCAAATGCTTTATTATTACCTCATGTATTAAAATTTAATGGTCAAGTTTGTCCAGAATTATTTAGAAATATGGGTAAAGCAATTGGCCTAGATATGAATAATACTTCAGATGAAGAGGCCGTTAATAAAGTGGTAGAAGCTGTTAAGAGTCTTTCTATAAAACTAGGAATACCACAAACTCTAAGAGAAATTGGTATCCCAGAAGAAATGCTACCAGCTCTTGCTAATCAAGCAATAAATGATCCATGTACTCCAGGAAATCCTAGAGACGTAACTGTAGAAGAAATCATCGCAATCTATAAAGAAGCATATTAAAAGGAAGATTCGTCTTCTTTTTTTTTATGATAAAATAATATAAAAGGAGACCTATTATGAAATACATGATTATATCAGATATTCATGGTATGACTACCAATTTGCCAGTTATAAAAGACAAATTAGATGATTGTGACAAACTAATTGTCCTAGGAGATTTATATTATCCAGAGTTTCGTAATAGACTTTCTCCATATTATGACCCAGAATATATAAAAGCTTTTTTAATTACCGAAAAAGAAAAACTAATATGTCTTAAAGGTAATTGTGACAGAATAAAAAATATTACAGATAACGCCTTTCCAATGGAAGATATTATTAAAATAGATAATGATTTTTATGATATATATGCAACTCATGGTCATTTATATAACGACAGGAATTGGCATCAACCTAACTCAATACTATTATTTGGCCATTATCATATTCCATTCATCACAAAAAGTAATAGTAATATATTTGTTAATCCTGGAAGTATATCTGTTCCTAGAGGCAAAGAAAAACCATCTTACGCTATTTTAACAGAAAAAGACATAACAATATATGATATAGATGGTCAAATAATAGATCAAATGAAACTTTAACTTGAAAAATAAAGAAAAATATGATATAATAAAGCCGACTTAGTTGGAAGGGGAATGAGATATGAAAAGATTAAAAATTCTTGGAACATTAATAGTGTCAATCATATTAATGTTAGTATCTACGATTTCGGTTGTGGCTGTAGAAAATACTATACAATTAGGAGATTCTATTAAATTAAATGCCTATATATCAGGTGTAGAAGCAAATTATATAGCAACAACTGATAATGAGTGTGCATACTATTTATTTAGAAGTCAGGGTGCTCCAGATAATACTACTGCAACATTATCCGTAAATAGCCGACTTATAGATGGAGGAGTAGAATATATCCTAAAAAATGGTTATCCATATAAATCATATACTGGGGTAGCTGAAAGAGATTATTATATTACCCAAACTGCTTTATGGTGGTATTTAGATAGTGTATATAGTACACGCAATCTAGATTCAACATTTAAAACAGGTGGAACGGATACATTACAATTAAGACCTTATATAAAAGCACTTCATACAGAAGCTTATTCACATCGTGGTGAAGAGGTAGCATTACCAACAACTACTAATGTTGAATTAGCTATTGAAGAAGGTAATACTTTAACTTTAAAAGATGGTTATTATACATCAAACATTATTAAAGCAAATACAAATAATACAAGTTATACAATATCTTTAGAAAATGCTCCAACAGGAACTAAAGTTGTATTTAACGACGTAACAGAAACTACTTATACAAAGGCTATTACATTAAAAGGAACAGATACATTCAGAGTAAAAATTCCTTCTAGTGAAGTAAGTAGTACAGATTCAGTTATAAAAGTAAATGCTGCATCAGGATCAGTTTCTGATTATACCGTTTGTGAATATACTTTAACTAATAATACTAAACAAGGTGTTGTATTACTAAAAAAAGGTACTCCAGCAACAAAAAATGCTATTGAATTAAAGATTGGTACTACAAGAGTAACAATTAATAATAGAGATTCAAATACAAAAGAAAATATTGCTGGTGCTCAAATGAGATTAAAAGATTCAACAGGAAAAGAAGTTGCTAGCTTTACTTCAACAACTAATGCATATGTAGTTCAAAACTTACCATATGGAGCATACACACTAGAAGAAGTAGCTGCACCTAATGGATATTTACTTAATACAAATGTTACAAACTTTACTTTAAGTGAATCACAAAAGGCTGTAACTATTAATTATGAAAATGGTGCAAGAAAAGCCTTAGTTTCAATTAGTGTATTAGATCAAAATACTAGAGCTCAATTATCAGGCGCAACAATAATAATTAGAAATTCTAATGGTGCCGAAGTAGCTCGCTTTGTATCTACTACAAATGCATATACTTTAACAGATATTCCACTAGGAACATATACTGCTGAAGAAATAAGTGCACCATATGGCTATGCTTTAAATAGCGAAAAATTAACATTTACCATAGAAGAGAGTCATTTATCTCATCAAGTTAATATCGTAAATGTTCAAGAAATACCAGTTCCAAACACAGACACTACACTTTCAGCTATTATATTAGCAGTATTAGGTATTGGAGTTATAGGAATGGGGTTTAAATTTGTCAAGAGCCATGCATAAAAAGAAAAATAATAAAAAAGAAATTCCTGCTACTACAACAGCTTTTATAGGAGCTGCTCTTCTGTTAGTAGGAGGATTCTTCCTTTTCTATAACTATATAGAAAGCAAAAAAATAATTGCCTATGATTATATGGCAAATGTTTTTTATAAAAATAACGAAGTATCCGATGTAGAAATCGCTAGTGGTGAAGAGAAAAAAGAAGAACCAATCGAAGAAGAACAAGTTGAAGAAGAACTACCAGAAGAAGTAACCGATGAATACATAGGATATTTAACAATACCTAAAATTGGACTAAATAAAGGATTTTTAGATAAAAGATCCACTGAAAATGATGTAGAAAAAAACATTATGGTTTTGACCGGCAGTAATTATCCTAACGTAAAAAATGGAAACTTAATAATCGCAGGCCATTCAGGAACTGGCTGGAAAGCATTTTTTAATGACTTATATCAGTTACAAATTGGAGATACAGCAATTGTAAGTTATAAAGGCAAAACGTATACATATCAAATAGTAAATATTTATACACAGCCTAAAACAGGTAGTTTAGCAATCTATAGGAATTATGACAAGACAACATTAACGTTGATTACTTGTACCAACTTTGATTCCACAACACAAACAATCTATATAGCTGAACTTACTAATATAGAATAAAAAATTAAAGGGGGGTTAGGAAAATGAGTAAGATGTCATTTCTACAAAAAATAGGAATTTTAATAGACGTCGCTTTAAGTTCCTATTGGTTAATAATTGCCATAGGAATACTTGTTGCATTTGGCGTAATCCTAATTACAAATCGCAAGAAGAAAAAACAAAATAAGATATTATATATATTGTTTTCATTAGTAATATGCTCATTTTTACTAATCACCTATCATGAATCACTTGGACAGGTATTTGAGTATCTAGTAGAAAACTTATTTGTAGTATTCTTATTTCCAAATTATGCATTCTACTTTGTGGAAATACTTATCACAAATATAATATTATGGGTAAGTCTATTCCATAGTAAGACAAGTGATGCAATAAAAAAATTAAATATAGTAGTATACTTAATAATGAATTATTTATTAATGTTAGTACTATCAGTAATAGATATTAATCAACTAGATATATTTACTGTAGAATCTCTTTATTCAAATGAAAAATCTACAGCTTTAATGGAAATATCTAGTTCCTTATTTGTAACATGGGTAATATTCTTATTATTATATAAAATAATTCTTGGTTATGTTAAGAAAGACCATAAAGAACCTGTTAAAAAGATTCAAGTAGTAAATGAAGTAAAAAAATTACCTAAGAATTATATACCAAAAAGAGGACCTAAACGTATTAAGGGAAGCATCAAAAAAGATGACAATACATATGTATCTACAAAAATACCAAGTTATATTAATGGTATCCTTAAAAAGAAAAACAAAGCATATTTACCAGTAGAAACACCTAGTTATATTCAGGGCAACATCAAGAAAGTTACAACAAACTATACTCCAATTGAAATACCGGGCTTAATACTTGGTAATATGAAAAAGGCTAATCCACGTTATAGATTTATAGAAAGCCCTAGATATGTTAATGGTAATATCAAAAATACTAAATCAAGTTACTTATCTACATTTTCACCAAACTATATCTATGATAGCCTTAAAAATAATCCTGAAGAAATAGAAAAGAAAATGATAGAAGATACCTTAACTCTTGATGATTATAGAAAGATATTAAGAATATTAACTGGCCAAAAAGAAGTAAAAAAAGAAGAAAAAGTTCAAGTAGTTGAGGAATACAGAAAGGAACCAGTTACCCCACCACAAGAAGTAGTAGATTTAGAAAGAATAAAAATTGAAGAAATGAAAAAGCAAGAAGAAGAAAGAGAACTAGAGAAATATACAGAGTTAGATAGAATGTTTAGAAGCATGAAATAATGCTTCTTTTTTAATGCCTTTTACGCTATAATAATTAAAGACAGGAAGTAGATAATATGAAATTAGAAGAATTAAATGACAAACAAAAAGAAGCGGTACTATATAATGATGGGCCTCTTTTAATAATTGCTGGAGCTGGAGCTGGTAAAACTAAAACTTTAACTACCAAAATAGCTTATTTAATCGAAGAAGAAAATGTAAGCCCTTATAGTATCTTAGCAATTACCTTTACTAACAAAGCTGCTAAAGAAATGAAAGATCGTTTATTCTTAACAATTGGTAACGAAGTAAAAAAACTAACTGTTTCAACTTTCCACAGTTTTGGTTTAAAACTACTTAGAGAAAACTATGAAACTTTAGGTTATGATAAAAACTTTGTAATTATGGATAGTGATGATTCACTAACAGTTGTAAAGAAGATTATTAAAGATATGGGCCTAGATCCTAAAATATATAACCCAAGAGCTATTAGAAATAAAATAAGTAGTTGTAAAAATGAAATGATGTCTCCAAAAGACTATGAAAAATACGCTGTAAGTGATTATGAACAATTAGTAAAAGATATCTATGAAAAATATGAAAATAAACTACATAGAAACAATTCTGTAGATTTTGATGATTTATTATTACTACCAATTGAATTATTTAAAAAGCACCCAGATGTCCTAGAAAAATATCAAGAAAGATATGAGTACATTTTAATTGATGAGTACCAGGATACTAATGAAGCTCAATATATATTAACTAAATTACTTAGTGAGAAATATCGTCATATTACTTGTGTAGGAGATGACTCTCAAAGTATTTATAGCTTTAGAGGTGCTAATTATAAAAATATCTTAAACTTTGAAAAAGATTATCCAGACGCTAAAACAATCTTTTTGGAGCAAAATTATCGTTCAACTACTACTATCTTAGACGCTGCTAATCAAGTAATAAAAAATAATAAACAAAGAAAAGATAAAAATTTATGGACTGCTCGTGGTGAAGGTGAAAAGATAAAATACTATAGAGCTTATAATGAAAAAGATGAAGCTGAATATGTAGTCAAAACCATAAAAGAATTATTATCTAAAGGTATAGAGTACAAAGATATTGCTGTTCTATATAGAACTAATGCACAATCCCGTGTTGTTGAAGAAGCAATGTTAAAAGAAAATTTACCTTATAGAGTTGTAGGTAGTTTCTACTTCTATTCTAGAAAAGAGATAAAAGATTTAATTGCTTATTTAAGATTAATACATAATGAAAAAGATAATGTATCATTACTTAGAGTTATTAATACACCTAAAAGAGGAATTGGCCTAAAAACTCTAGAAAACTTAACTGCCAAAGCCGATGAGAATAATACTAGTATTTATGAAGTAATAACTTCTGGTAAAGAATTAGAGTTTAAACATCTAATTGAAAGATTAAAAGAAGTAGCGGAAAATATTACCCTAACAGAATTAATTGATAAAGTATTAGACGCTTCTGGTATGAAACAAGAATTAGAAAGTGAAGGTTCCTTAGAAGCTGAAGTAAGATTAGAAAACCTAGAAGAGTTTAAATCTATAACTAAAGCCTTTGAAGAAAGAGAAGGCTCAGTATCTTTAGAAGAATTCTTGCTTGAAATTAGTTTAATTAGTGATGTTGAAGAATATCGTGATGATCCAAATAGAATTAACTTAATGACTGTACATTCTGTAAAAGGCTTAGAGTTTAATCATGTCTTCGTAATTGGACTAGAAGAGGGTATATTCCCTCATATGAATTCCTTAATGGAGAGTAGTGATGTCGAAGAAGAAAGACGTTTAATGTATGTTGCGATAACTAGAGCCAAAGACGATTTACACCTAGTAAATGCTAGACGAAGAACACTATTTGGTAAAGAACAAATCAATCCAATTAGTAGATTCTATTCCGAAATATCTCCTTCCTTAATAGAAGCTAAAAATGAAGAAGAAAAGAAGGAAGAGAAAAAAGTAGAAGTAGGCGAAATGTTTAGAGAAGAAGATGTAGACTATCAAGTTGGAGACTTTGTCTACCATGAATCATTTGGAACTGGAAAAGTAGTTGAAGTAACTAATACTCTAGTAAGTGTAGCTTTTAAACATCCTCACGGTATTAAAAAACTAATGAAGAACCACAAGAAATTATCTAAGGTTTAGCTGGAATTGTTAAAAAGAAAAGAGTATGTTATAATGAAGACACATTAGTAAAGAACAAGACGAAATGAAGGAGGAAAAATGAAAAAAGATATTACTTTAGTTATTTTAGCAGCAGGTATGGGAAGTAGATTTGGAGGTTTAAAACAAATTACTCCACTAGGACCAAATGAAGAATTCATCATTGATTATTCAGTATATGACGCTATTAAAGCAGGATTTACAAAAATTGTATTCTTAATTAAAGAAGAAACATTTGATATTTTTAAAGAAACAATTGGTGCTAGAGTAGAGCCACATATTAATGTAGAATATTGTTTCCAAAAGAACGATAATTTACCTGCTGGTTATGAACAATTAAAAGATAGAGTTAAACCACTTGGTACAGCTCATGCTATACTTTGTTGTAAAGAAAAAGTACATGAACCATTTATGATTATAAATGCTGATGACTTTTATGGAAGGGATGCCTTTGAAAAAGGTGCAGAATTCTTAAAAAATGTCTCAGAAGAAAAACCATATCAATATGGTTTAATAGGATATTTAGTAAAGAATATTCTATCAGAAAATGGTCCGGCCAAAAGAGGAATCTGTCAAGTGGAAAATAATAACCTAGTTGGTCTAATAGAAACAAATGCCGGTAGAATTGAAGATGGTAGAATCATCGCTACTCCTCTAGATGAATCAAAACCAGCTTTTGAAGTTTCAGAAGAAGATACAGTATCAATGAATATGTTATTATTTACTCCAAGTATTTTTGAATACATCGAAGATCATTTTAAAGAATTCTTAGATAGGAGTAACAACCTAGAAAAATTTGAATATTTAATTCCCGATGTATTATTCCAAACAATAGAAGATGGTTATGCTACTTGTAAAGTAATCCCAACAACAGCAACTTGGTATGGGGTAACTTATAAAGAAGATGCAGATGGCGTTAAAAAAGCCCTAAAAGATATGATGGAAAAAGGTGAATATCCTAAACATTTGTGGGATTAATACAAATGTAAAACAAAGTGTCAAAAGAACAAAAAGATTTACATTTTTGTTCTTTTTTATTTGACTAAAAATGTAAAGTGTTTTAAAGTAATAATAGAGAGGTGAATATATGAAAAAGAAATTATCAATTATATTATTACTTTTAGTATCTTTTATAGCAACAAATGTACATGCAGAAGAAACATGGCCAAAACAATATACTCAAGGAGATTTTACATTTACAATTAATGATGTCTGGCTAGATTTTTATGAAATAGATAAAAATAGCCCAATAATTCCAGCTGAATCAGAAACAGACTACGGTACCACAATAACATCTACTACGCAGTCTTTAATCAACTATGAACTTTATATTCCTATAGACGAAGTTGAAGTGCCAAATGACAGATTTACAATTACCCCAGAACCAGTTATAACAAAATTACAAGAATCAGATACTATATTTTCTAAATTGAACTTAAATATTTCAAATGATTATATATTAGAAGTATATAACGATTTAGTAGAAGATGGCAGAATTTCCCCAGCTTCTGAAGATAAAATATATGTCGTAGATGTTTCTGTTGGGTATACCTTAGACTCTTATCCTGAAAAATATAAAACAATTTTTGAAGTAGATTTATTAAGAGCCCTTGTAAATATGTATGATATAAGTGATGGAAATTATGCATTAGATCCAACAACGGATAACATTTTCGCCATTGATAAAATGCTTATTAATTACAATGGTGATACAAATCAAGCAGAAGTAGGATCAATTAGTGATATTATTATTTCAATACCTGATACAGCAATTCCTAACGAAAACACATTAAATATAATAAAGGACTTATTTAGACTTGATACTCTTACATTCTATGAGAATGAAGACGCAAGTATGAAGGACAAAGAAGATTACAACCTAATCTTTACTAATATTTCCGATTTAAGTAGAATAATTGATACGGTTAATGGTAATGATGACACTTTAGATGATCTTCCAGATAACCCAATTACAAGTATTCAAACAGATATTCAAGCAGAAAAACTTGAAAATATTCCAAATACTGGCAAAGGAGTTCCTTATATAATATATATTATAAGTGCTGCTGTTATTTTAGTAGGAGGAACTATAATAGTAAAAGTATTAAGACAACATAAAAAAGGAGTTTAGATAACTCCTTTTTTTTGGTATACTATTATTAGAAAAAGGTGATAATATGCAAGAGAGAATGTTAGAATTAATTGATATTGTAAATGAAGCTGATTATAATTACCATACTTTAGATAATCCAACTATTACAGATCAAGAATATGATAAATACTTAAGAGAATTAATTGAAATAGAAACCCTACATCCTGAATGGGTTAGAGAAGATTCTCCTACTCAACATGCTGGTGGAAAAATAATAGATAGTTTTAAAAAAGTAGAGCATAAAATACCTATGATGTCTTTAAGTGATGTTTTTTCCGAAAGCGAAGTAATTGCTTTTGATGAAAGAATAAAAAAAGAAGGTATAAATCCTGAGTACATGTGTGAACTAAAAATTGATGGTTTGTCTGTTTCTTTATTATATGAAAAAGGAAAATTAGTAAGAGCCGCAACTAGAGGAGATGGAACTACCGGTGAAGATATTACTCATAATGCTAAAACTATTAAGGTAATCCCTTTAAAACTAAAAGAAGAAGTAGATATAGAAGTTCGTGGGGAAATATTCATGAACAAAAAAACTTTAAAAGATTTAAATGAGAAAAGGGCAAAAAAAGGTGAACCACTTCTTCAAAACTG
>CACZGA010000037.1 GCA_902780585.1 uncultured Erysipelotrichaceae bacterium
TCTGGAGGTAAAAAACATATATGTGGTTCATCTTCATCTAAATTATTAATCTGTACCCGGTTATAAACTGCCTCATCAGAAGATTCATCTGTTGGAGAAACCTGGTAAGAAGAAGGATTAAGAGAATAATGAACCTCATATGGAATACCTTCATAATAGGACATTACAATAGAAATAGCTGCCGCAATAAGAGGTGTATCATATTTTGAGTATCCCATCGCTTTAGCATAAAGTTTCTCTTTATCAATTTTTAGTCCTTTTAGCCTTTCTGATACTTGTAGAGAAGCAAGTTCTTCTTCAGCCTTTTGAATTTCCTTATTATAATTATCTAATAATTCTCGATCAGTAATTTTTTGCATAAAATCATCTCCTTACTTGAAATATAACCAATTATGATGTATAAGTAAAATATATATAACTTATATTAAATATTAGAGGAGTTAATATTATGGAAATTAGCTTAGATTTATATAAATTATTTTATACAGTTGCAAAAGAAGGAAGTATATCTTCTGCCGCCAAGATACTATATATTTCTCAACCAGCAGTTACACTTCAAATAAAGAAATTAGAATCCCAATTAGGTATAAGTTTATTTACTAGATCAAAACATGGAGTAATATTAACTGATGAAGGAAAAGTATTATTTGAATATGTAAAAAATGCCATAGATTGTTTTAATAATGGTGAAAATGCTCTTTCAAATTTAAAAAACTTAGACTCTGGAACAATTAGAATAGGTGTATCTACAACTATATGTAGATATATATTAATGCCATATTTAGAAAAGTTTCATGCCACATACCCTAAAATAGATATTCAAATAAATAATAATGTTTCTACTAATATCATCAAAGAATTAAGAAATGGTAATCTAGATATGGTAATTTTATTCGCACCCCAAGCAGAAAACAAAGATTTAATAATAACTCCAATAAAGGAAGTAAAAGATATATTCGTTGGAAATAAAGAATACTTTAATTTACCAAAAGAAAAAATATCTCTTCAAGATTTAGAGCAGTATCCCTTAATATTTCCTAGTTCAACATCTTCTAGTAGAGCTTATTTAGATAAATGTTTAAAAGATAATAATGTCGATTTAAAACCTAAACTAGAAGTAGTAAGTTATAATCTAATCGTAGATTTAATAAAAACTGGTTTTGGTATAGGTTATGTAACTAAAGAATTTATAATGGATGAATTAGATAATAAAACATTATATGAAATAAAAATAAAAGAAGATATACCTAAAAGAAGTATTGTAATAGCAACTATGGATAAAAAAGAACCTAATTATAGTGTCAAAAAATTAATAGAATTAATATGTAAACAATAAAGAAAGAAGATGATAGTATGAATATTCCAATTTTCTTTTATAGTAATAAACAAAGATTACTTGCCAATGGTTATGATTTTTCAATTTCAGAGGAAGAAAGATGTATTGTAATTAATATGGTAGATTTAATTGAAAACATTAAATATGAATGGAATATTGATGAATCTAATAATATAGTTCTAACAATAGATACACCATTATATAAGCAAATAATCAAAAATAATCCAGATGAAGAACACCCAACCACCACAAGATGTAAAGTAGAATACAATTATTATGGAAAACAAAAAAAGGGTCATCATTGCTGCAGAGTTTTTAATTTTGATTCTAAAGGTGTAAAGTTTCAAACCACCAAGACAAATACCAGCGAAAAATGGGTTATGGGAGGATATTATGATCTCCCTAACAACAAAATTATATTCTTTGGGGGTAAAGATAATCAGTGGCCTAAAATTGAAATAACCAAGAAAGAATCTCAGATGGAAATAGAATACCATCTAGGAAATGACACTGAAGAGGAAAAAAATAACCATATTAAAAGTTCAACCGAAGGTAGTATTTCTCGAGATGATATTATTCTTCTAATCCAAACGCTTAGAAATAATTATAATGATAATTTTATTAAACAAACCTTAGAGGAATTAGAAGCGCTAGTTAGTGAAATGGAATTTTTGGAAGAATTAGAAAGGCTTTGCACTATATCAGAAAAGTTTAATGAATCTCCTTTATCGCAAGCAAATGTAATCTCAAGATTTTATATAGAACTTGCCGAGTTAGCGACGAAAATGAATAAGTGTTTTGCTGAAGAAATTGAAAAAGAACCACAGTATCATGAATTTGATGCTAAAACAAATGTTGAGTCTTTACAAGCGCTATTTCATATCGTAAAAAGATTGGATCTTCGATTAGTAGATTTAGGTGAAAATGAATGGATTATTGAAGATAGTAACTTAAACAGAGTATTAAGTAGTCAAGACTTCGATATTTTTTATGCACCAAGGCTTAGCCAAGAAGATCAAGTTCAGAAGAAACTAAAATAATCATTTAAGAACTAAGAAGAGAATATTTCTCTTTTTTTTTGTACAAAAGAAAAAAACTTGCGAATAATATAATAGGAGGTGAGAGAAAAAAGAGTGAAAGTAGTCCTACAGGATGGTATTAAAGATTGTGGTATTTGTTGCTTACTTTCAATTATTCGATTTTATGGGGGAGATGTATCGAAAGAATTTTTAAGAGAAGCAACTCATACTACAAAAGAAGGAGTTTCTTTTTACAATTTAATAGAATGCGCCACAAAATTAGGCTTCGAAGCAACAGGTGTAACAGGAAATATAGAAGATATAAAAGTAAATAACTTACCATGTATTGTTCACTTTGTTGTTAATAAAAGCTATAAACATTTTGTAGTTCTATATCAAATTAATGAAAAGAAACAACAAGTTACTATTATGGATCCTGCTAAAGGAAAAAAAGTAATATCCTTCTCTGAGTTTCGTTTATTAACTAGTTCCAATTATATATTTTTAAATCCAATTAAACCACTGCCAACTATAAAAAGTAAAAACAAGATTTATAATCAAATAATTATTTTATTAAAAAATAACAAAGTATTATGGCTTCAAATCATATTATTAACCCTAATATATTTTATTTTAAATCTAATAGGAACTTTTCATTTAAAGTATCTATTAGAATATGCTATATCTTATCAAATATCTAAAAATGTATATTGGATTAGTTCTTTACTTCTAAGTTTTTATTTATTAAAAAACACCAACCAATTATTAAGAAATATAATATTAAATAAATGGACCTCTATCTTTGATTATGAAACAACTTCTATGACTTATAAACAAATTCTTTTACTTCCATATTTATATTATAAAAATAGGACTACTGGAGAAGTTGTATCCAGATTCAAAGACTTAAATACCATCCGCTCTTTTATTAGTAGCTTTTTCTGTATCATAACAACAGACTGTATTACCCTTATTTTATTCTTATATTTAATGCTAAAGATAGAAAAGAAAATTACTATGTTCCTATTAATACTAATAGTATTTTTGTTACTATTTTCTATAATTATTAATCACAGTAAAAAAACAAGTATTAAAAAAATAGTAAATGGCCAAGACGTTATTAATTCATATATTATAAATGGCGTAAGTAATGTAGATACTATTAAAGGATCCCACTTAGAAAAAAGAATGATTGATAAATTTAAAATAAACTATAAGTCTTTTATAGAAAACGTATATCATTACTCTATAGTTTTAGAAATATATCAATTTATAAAAAATAATATTCAAGACTTAATGTTAACTATTCTTTATGGAATAGGCTCCTTAGAAATAATTAAAGAAAAAATGAGTATCAGTAATCTAATATTATACCAAACAGCTTTTACTTATTTTAGAAGTAGCTTTATAAATATATTGTCATTATTAGAAGAATACACTTCATTTAAGATTGCTTTAAATAGAGTAGAAGAAATATTTCTAATATCTAATGAAAACTTTAAAAACAATTATTATTATTTGCCTTACCAATTATTAGGAGATATTGATATTCATAATCTAAATTATAAGATAAATAACAAAGTATTATTTAAAAATCTAAATTTAACTATAAAGCAAGGAGAAAGAATATTATTAAGTGGTGCCAGTGGAACAGGTAAAAGTACTTTATTAAAAATGATAATGCGCTACATTGAAGTAGAATATGGTCATATATCAATTAATAATATTGATATAAATCATTATCATTTAGAAAATATAAGATCTAATATAACCTATGTAACAAGTAATGAATACTTGTTTACTGATACTCTTCAAAATAACATAAAATTATACAAAGAAGTATCAGAAGAAGATTATCAAAAAGCTTGTAAAATATGTTTAGTAGACGAAATTGTAATGAATAACTTAACGAAATACAATATTATGGTAGAAGAAAATGGCTTCAATTTTAGTAATGGCGAAAGACAAAGAATCATTTTGGCCCGAAGTATTCTAAGAAAGAGTAGTATCTATATTTTTGATGAGTCATTCTCAGGTATAGATATTAATAAGGAAAAGAAAATATTAGAAAATATTTTTAATTTTCTAAAAGGAAAAACAATAATAGTCATATCTCATCGCTTTAACAATAAGAAATTATTTGATAGAGTATTAAAACTAGAGGAAGGAGTTTTATATGAAACATAATTATGAAAAAAAGAATAGTATTCTTATACTAACAATAATATTGGTAGTAATAGAATTAATATCATTTATATATATTAATGAGAAAAAAGTATTCTGTTATGAAAAAATAACTGGCCTGATAGTTGATAAAAACCAAGTTTTAATAACACCAAATAAAAGTAGTAGAAAACTAATCTACCAGAATAATAAAGTATATATAAAGGATAATGCTATATCATATGAAATAATAGAGGATAAAGGACTGATCTCAGAAAAGTACTATCAAATACTATTAAAAATGAAAACACCTTCTACCAAAGAACAAATAGTAGAATTAAGTGTCAAAGAAAAAAAACAAAATATCTTATCAACATTTAAATCATTATGGAAGGAGGAGATAAACTGAAAGAAATAGAACCAGAAAAATTAGATAAAATAACCGGAGGTACAGCCATATCTATATGGACCGGTATTGTAATTGCTGCAATTGTGGTATTTATTGCTGGTGTTATAGAAGGTATTACTAATCCAGAAAGGTGCAATGGATGAGCGAAATAAAAAAAGAACAATTAGACGCTATAACTGGAGGAAACACTTCATTAAGTGGCCCAGTAATTAATGCTTTAGTAAATGTTATTAAAGTAATAAAAGATGCAGGTTATTCCTTAGGTTCAGGAATACGTCGTATAAGTGAAGATAAATTATGTCCTTTAGATTAACTAAAAAAAAGACTATATTTATAGTATTAGGAATTATAGTATTCTTTCCTATTATTCCAATAATCATTCGCTTTTTCTTTCAATTAGGTAAATATTTTGGTATTTTTTTAAGAAATTTGTATTATTTCATTGTTTTTTCATAAAAAACCACAAAATCTGTTGAAAAATAAATATACATTTGATATAATTCATTTTAGTTAACGCGAAGGGAGGGAAAAAGATGGCTACTAAAGTAACTGTTAGAGGAAATTTAGATCAAGCTCTAAGAAAATTTAAGCAAAAAGTGGCAAGAGATGGTGTCCCTTCTGAGTGGAAAAAAAGAGAAGCTTACGATAAACCAGGAGTTAGAAGAAGAGCTGCTAAAAAAGAGGGAATCAAAAACTCTAGAAAAAGAGATCGTGCTAATAGAAGTAAAGATTATTAAAAATAGTATCTAGTACAGATACTATTTTTTTGTTATAATATAAGCAGGAGATGAGATTATGGTAGAAAAATTAGACAAAGACATGATAGAAGCCATGAAAAATAAAGAGAAAGATAGACTTACAGTAATTAGAATGGTAAAAGCTTCTTTAAAACAAGAACAAATAGATCATAAAAAAGAAATTAATGATGATTTATTAATAGACGTTGTTAATAAACAAATTAAAATGAGAAAAGATTCTATTGCTGAATTTGAAAAAGGTGGACGTCAAGATTTAATTGATAAGACCCAAGCAGAAATAGATATTTTAATGGCTTATTTACCAGAACAATTATCAAGTGCCGAAGTTGCAAAAATAATTGATGATATCTTTGCTGAAGTACAACCTACGGGACCAAAAGATATGGGTAAAGTAATGGGCTTAGCTCAAGGTAAATTAAAGGGCAAAGCTGATATGAAAGAAGTTTCAACAATCATTCGTGAAAGATTACAAGGGTAGAAATATTATTTCTCCCTTTTTGTGTATATAAACAAGAAAAAAGAGTATAATATAATAGACGACAATATTATTTGATAGTAAAATAGAAATAGAAAAGGGGAATGAATAAGTGCTAGAACCAATTTCCACAACAATTCAAGATGTAATAAACTTTACTTGGCCAATGGTAATCATTTCTTGTGTGATTATGATTTCTTTTAGATTGTCTTATTTGATTACTCATAAAGAAAAAATAATAATATATAAAGAATTATTTATGTTAATATTTGGTATTTATATTTTATGTTTATTCCAAATAGTAACATTTCAAGATGATACATTGTGGGCTAGTAATAACTTTATTCCATTTCAAGAAATAATGCGCTATAATATCAACAGTCATTTATTTTTTAAAAATGTTGTAGGAAATATGTTATTATTTATGCCTTTTGGTTTTTTTGCTAGTTATTATTTGAAATCAGAAAAAGCCCGTTTGCCATTATTCCTAACTTTAGTTGCTTCTGTTTCCATTGAATTAGTACAATTATCAATAGGAAGAGTATTTGATGTAGACGACATTATTTTAAATTTGTTAGGTGGCTTTATAGGTTATATAACCTACAGTATTATTAGAATTATAGGTGAACCATTACCGAAATTTTGTAAAAGTGATTGGTTTTTAAATATCTTATCAATTCTATTATTAATAGGGTTAATATCAGTCATCTTTATAATATTAGTATAGGAGTGTATATGAATCATATAGAAATTTTTATTCAAACAGATGAAGAAGTGCCTGAATTAGAAACGGTAAATAAAGTACTTTTATCAGCCGTAGAAAAAGAAAAGTTAGACAATGTATCTTTTAATCTAATTATTGTAGATAATAAGTATATTCATGAACTAAATAAAACATATCGCAAAATAGATAGAGAAACAGATGTAATAACATTTGCTCTAGAAGACGAAGATAGTATAATTCTTCCTGATGAAGGAAGAATACTTGGTGACATTTACATATCTATAGATAAAGCTAAAGAACAAAGTAAAGAATATAAACATTCTCTTTTAAGAGAATTATCATTCCTTGCTGTACATGGCTTTTATCACTTATTAGGATATGATCATCAAACAAAAGAAGATGAAGAAATAATGTTTAAAAAACAAGAGGAGGTGCTAGAAGCTAATGGAATCAGAAGAGAAAGTTAGGCATAAAGTAAAAAGAAAACTAAAAATAGATAATAAAAGGTTAGCTAACAGTTTTAAATATGCCTCTGAAGGTATTAAACAATCTTATAAAGGAGAACAAAATTTAAAAATACATACTTTTGTAGCTATATTAGTAATTGTATTTGGTTTTTTCCTAAAAATTAGTTATCTAGAATGGTTAGTATGTTTGGTACTAATTGGTCTAGTTCTAATGGCTGAATTTTTTAATACTGCTATTGAATATGTAGTTGACTTGGCTTCTCCTAAAATTCATCCCTTAGCTAAAGCTGCTAAAGATACTGCCAGTGCTGGAGTCTTAATGATGGCAATTATATCTGCCATAATAGGATTAATTATTTTTGTACCAAAGTTAATTGAATTTATAGGAGGAATCTCATGAAAGATAAACTATTAAAACTACACAAAAATGCTTATGTACCAATCTCTAAATTCCCAGTATCTGCCTGTGTAGTAATGAAAGATAATAAAGAGTTCTTTGGCGTTAATATGGAAGATGCTTCGACAAGAGCTGGTACTTGTGCTGAAAGAGCTGCTATAGATAGTGCCATCACAGCCGGTTATACTAAAGGCGATTTTAAAGAAATTAATATTATGGTTTCCTCTGGTGAAATATCTACACCTTGTTTTGTCTGTAGACAAATGATTTCTGAATTGTTTGATAAAGACAGTATTGTAAGGTGCTATGATATTGAAGGTAATTTTAAAGAATACACTGTCAAAAAATTATGTCCTTATCCGTTTGAAGAGGATGATTTAAAATGAAATGTGGATTTGTAAGTTTAGTAGGTAGACCAAACGTAGGTAAAAGTACATTATTAAATTCTATTTTAGGAATGAAACTAGCAATTACCTCTAATGTCTCTGGTACTACCAGAAATGTAATACAAGGTATTTATAATGATGATGATTCTCAAATTATTTTTGTAGATACCCCTGGAATTCATAAACCAAATAATAAACTAGGTTCTCTAATGAATAAAAAAGCTTATGATCATACTGAAGGAGTAGATGTTATTTTATTCCTAGTAGATATTTCTAAAGGCTTTGGCAGAGGAGACCAATTCATATTAGATAAAATAAAAGATAAAGACATACCAATATTTTTACTATTAAATAAAATAGACCAAGTAAAAAATAAAGAAAAACTCTTAGAAGATATAAATGAACTAAAAGAAAAACATGATTTCAAAGAAATAATCCCCATATCTGCCATTAAACAAGATAACATTAATACCCTAATTCAATGTATAAAAAAATACTTAGAAGAAAGTGAACAAATATTTTCTGAAGAGGAATTAACTAATGTATCTACTAGATTTATTATGGCTGAGTTTGTAAGAGAAAAAATATTAGAATTAACTCATGATGAAATTCCTCATACTATTACTTGCTATGTAGAAGACTATAAAGAAGAAGAAAAAATAGTTCATATCCAAGTTTTAATAGTAGTAGAAAGAGAAAATATTAAAAAAATGATTATTGGTAAACAAGGATCTATGTTAAAAGAAGTAGGTACTAGAGCTAGAAAAGACATGGAAAACTTCTTAGGGAAAAAGGTGTTCTTAGAAACCTATGTCAAAACACTAAAGAATTGGCGTGATGAAGAAAAATACTTTCTAGAATTAGGCCTAAAAGATGATGAATAAAGAAGTGAATATATGAAAATTGAAAGTATCGAAGGCATAGTTTTAAGCGAAACCAATTATAGTGAATCTAGTAAGATTTTAAATGTACTTACTAAAGAACATGGCCTAATAGGTATTATGTCCAAAGGCTGTCGTAATATGAAAAGCAAACTACGCGCAGCTAGTCGAAAATTAATCTATGGTACCTTTCACATATACTATAAAGAAAATGGTTTATCAACATTAATAGGAGTAGATATAATAAACTCCTTTTCTAATACTATGATGGATTTAGAAAAAATATCTTATGCCTCATTTATATTAGAATTATCAAACCAAGTTGTAAAGCAAACTGAAGAAAGTGAAGTGTTTGATTTATTAAAAGACTCTCTTATAAAAATAGAAGAGGGCTTAAATCCTATGGCTATAACAAATATATTAGAATTAAAATATCTAGATTATTTAGGTGTATCCCCAAGTATTGATGCTTGTGCTCATTGTGGTAGTAATAAACAAATTATTACTTTGTCAAGTGATGCAGGAGGATATATTTGTAGAGAATGTTATCAAAATGAACCAATTGTCAGCGAAAAAACAATAAAGATGATTAGAATGTTTTACTATGTAGATATAAATAATATTACAAAGCTAGATGTAAGCAAAGAAGTAAGTTCAGAAATAAACCGCTTCTTAGATGATTATTATGATCGTTTTACTGGATTATATTTAAAAAGTAAAGACTTTATTAAAAAAATCAATCAAATAATATAAAGAAAAAATACATATAAATGTATTTTTTCTTAACTCATTTTTTTATTTTTCATAATTATCACCTATAATACATATATTACACTTAATGATAATAGCCAATAAATGACTAAATAAAACAATTATTTTTACATATTTAATTAATTTATATAAATAGGTAATAAAAAGATATAATAGGTTGTTAAAATAAAAATAATAATATATAATTAAAGTGGTGATAAAATGAATTTTATAGAATATATTGTAATCGCAGTAGTATTATTAGTTATCCTTTTAGCTATCTTAAAAGCTACTAAAAAGGATGCTGGGTTGGATTTTAATAAGTTAGTAGAATTACTAGGTGGGAAGGATAATATCATTTCAACTGAAACTAATATGTCTCGCTTTAAAGTAACTTTAAAAGACGTTTCAAAAGCTAATAAAGAAGGAATTCAAAAACTAGGAGCCAAAGGAATTGTTGAAATAGACAATCAATTAAAAATAATACTAGGTTCAGAATCTAAACAATTAAAAAAATATATAGACGAGATAAAATGACATATGTCATTTTTTCTTTCTTTATTAAATATAGATTATTACTAGTAAAAGAAAAAAAACTATGATACAATTGGCTACGAGTAAGAGGTGAAATCATGGAAAGACTACAGAAAGTAATAGCGGCATCAGGTATATCATCAAGAAGAAAAGCAGAAGAGTTAATAGTAGATGGCAAAGTAAAAGTAAATGGTAAAGTAGTAACCGAATTAGGCACAAAAGTGTCAGGAAAAGATATAGTTGAAGTAAATGGTAAAGTGATATCTAAAGAAGAAAAAGAATATTATTTATTAAATAAACCAAGAGGTGTTATTACCTCAACTTCAGATGATAAAGATAGAAAAACAGTCGTAGACCTAATCAATACAAAAGCTAGGATTTTCCCTGTTGGAAGGCTTGATTATGATACAACAGGACTAATTTTATTAACTAATGACGGCGAATTTGCCAATATAATGATGCATCCAAAGAATCAAATAGATAAGGTTTATATTGCTAAAGTAAAAGGTTTAATTAAAGGAGAACAAATTAATAAATTAAAAGAAGGAATTACTTTAGATAATCAATTACTAAAAGCTTCTCGTGTAAAACTTAGAAAAACCAATCTAGAAACAAATACTTCTATTGTAGAAATAACAATTCACGAAGGAAAAAACCATCAAATTAAAAGAATGTTTGAAAGTGTAGGCTTCCCTGTACTTAAACTAAAAAGAGAAAGAGAAGGATTCTTCCAATTAGAAAACTTAAAATCAGGAGAATATCGTAAATTAACCCCTAAAGAAGTACAAACAGTATATAGCCAAAAGAATAAATAATCGACAATAAACAACGCTTGTAGTATAATAACCCAACAAAAAAGAACTAATAGCTTAGTTCTTTTTTTATTGTTCCTCTTTTACTTCTTCAATTGCAGAAGTAGGGCAACCTTCCATTGCGTTAACAGCAGCTTCTTTTTTATCTTCAGGTACTACATCAACTTTTACCTTTGATAATCCTTCATCTGTCATCTCAAATAAATCTAAATCTTCCGCAACTGCTAAACAAGCTCCGCATCCAATGCAAGCTTCATTATTTACTTTAATTTTCATAAACATCATCCTTTCAAGAGTATTATACCTAAAAAAAAACAAATGGTAAAGAATTATTATATAAACCGCTTATTTTCTTTTACGTCAAGCCTCATATATTTCCTTTTGTTTTTAAGTATTGTATGCTAAAATGATAATAATAAGAGGGTGAGTCTGATGAGACGAATGGACCGATATAAAGACGAAGATGAAGCACAAAGCAGAATAGATTTAAACCAAGAATTATATCAAAACGTGTCTAATAATAGGATTTATGCTAACATAACTGATGTTACAAATGCTAATGCTTTTGAAATACAAAATGGAAATAATACCGCTCATACAACTAGAGAAGCCTACCAACAAATGCAGAAATATCAAAATGTAGAACCAGTACCAAGAAATAGAAAAGAGTTAGATGATTTAAACTATCTATATCAGAAAAAAGAAAACAGAGTATATGATATAAATAGTGTTTTAGAAGAAGCACATCGTAATCGCCAAGAAAAAGATGAAAAAGAAGAAAAAAGAAAACTTAAAAATAATGACTACAATGTCTTATCAGGTGTAAATAAAGAAGAACTAGAAAAATATCGTGAAGAGAAAAAGAAACGTTTAACAACCCCAGAAGAGGATGAAATAAGAGAATTAATTGATACAATAGCCTCTAAAACATTAGCTGGAGAAATAGATAAAGCAACAACCGTAAACTTATTAAGTGATTTAATGGCTACTAACGTCTTAGATAGAGTAGAAGGTAATAAAAAAGAAGACGAAGAAGAAACAACTGATAAAATTGATGAGAAATTATCTCTATCTAAAGAAATTATGGCTGTATCAGATAATGAAGAAGATACTGGCCCAGTAAAAGATACTGATTTTTATACTAGAAGTATGGATCTATCCGATAAAGACTTTAATCTTTCTGATGAATTTAAAGAAAAAAGTTTACCTTTCTTCGTAAAAGTACTTATATTTTTACTAATTATGGCTTTAATTGCGGCAGTTATTTATTTTGTTAAAATACGAATTGCTTAAAACAGAAAAGTTGCTATTCAACTTTTCTTTTTTTTTTGATATGATAATAACATGGTGGTGAAATAAATGAATACTAACTTCATTGTAAATGATTATATCCTTATATGGAATCTTCTATTTGGAGCCTCTATTTCAGAAACAATCTATAAATTAAAACAAAAAATATGGGATAACTATCGTAATGAATATAATGCCATATTTAAAGATAAAGAATTAATTATAAATGATTATAAAAACTTTATTCCTAATAATGATATTATATATAACATTGTCTTAGGTAATAGAGATTATGAAAAAATAAAGAAACAAACTGAAAAGTATCGTTTAGAAGTAATGAAACTATGGGATAAAAACAAAAAGGAAACGGATGCTTTAATAAAAAATATTTTAAGAAAAAAAAGAGAAGACTATACTATATTTGTAGTTGATAAAGAGTTAAATATTATTGACTGCCCTAATGAAAAAACCTGTATAGTAGGTGTAGAAATTGATAAAAAAGAGCCTTTAAAGATTTTATTAGATATTAATCTAGCTATGGCTAAATATCATACTAAAAGATATAAAGACGAGTATGAATGTTTTAAAAAAGCTATTTTAGAACTAGCAGTCTTAAATGAATATGCCACTAGAATTACTGGTAGAAGCTGCTATCAAAGTGGCAGCCCATCTTTATTGTCTTTAAAAAGATGGCTATACCCATACTGGTTAATGTATTTAGGCGTGAAAAAAGAAGACTTTTTCAATTATATGATGCGCGATAAAATAGTATTTGAAGCTGATAAATATGCTTATGAAAAAGAATTGAAAAAAATGAATATAGAGGAGTTTATAGAATTCTGTATCCGTAATAAAAGATACATAATTCGAGAAAAAGATAAAGATATAATATAACAGAAAGTAGGGGGAATTATGGATGAAAAGATAAAAGTTTTATTAGATAAAATAAATATGGATGAATCTTCTTATCCATATTTTTCTGATGCAAAACTAGTTAAAATAAAGATTAATTCTAAAAAAGATAGTTGGCAAGTTTTTATCGAGAAAGACGATTTATTACCAATAGAAATATATGAAGAATTAGAGAGTAAAAAACAACAATTAGATGAAAAATCTAGTAATATTGATATTATAATGACTATTAAAAATCAAGATCTAAATCTTTATTTAGAATATTATAAAGTATTATTAAAGCAATTAAAAAAGAAGTTAAAAGTTTTAGAAATTTATGAAAATTGTTTACAAATAGAGGATAATTATTTAGTATTAGTAGTTTCAAATGAAGCTGAAAAAGAAAAACTAGAGAATTGTCAAAAGGAAATTGATAGTTTTTATAAAAAATTAGGATATCCATTTAATATAGAAATAGTTGTAAGACATGAAGAAAATGTATTAGAAGAAATCCAAAAAGAATTAGAAAATGTTGAAGTACCATTACCAGTAGTTGATAAGGAAAAGAAATCTGACCCAGTTGAAAAGAAAATACGTCGAGAAGCTAAAGATCCTAATAGCATTATAGGTAGAGGTATAAAAGAACCTCCAATTAAAATAAAAACTATTGTTGGAGAAGATAACAATGTTGTGGTTGAAGCTAAAGTGTTTGGTATAGAGTTCTTTGAATCTAGTAAAACAGACTTTAAGATTATTACTCTAAAGATAACAGATGAATCAGATAGTATTTATTGTAAGGTTTTTGTTAGAGAAGAAGATGAATATAAAAGACTTAGCAAAGAACTAAAAGAAGGAAAATGGTATAAAATAAGAGGTTATACTAAGAATGATACTTTTGCTAAAGAATTAGTATTAAATGCTAGAGATATTATTGCTCTAGATAAAGAAGAAGAAAAAATTGTAGATACTGCTGAAGTAAAAAGAATAGAGCTACATTGTCATAGTAAAATGAGTCAAATGGATGGTGTAGCTGATGAAAATGCCATTGTAAAACAAGCTATGTCCTTTGGAATGAAAGCAGTCGCAATTACTGATCATAATGGTGTTCAAGGCTTCCCTCATGTTTTTAATATGGTAACTTCTTATAATAAGAAATTAGCTGAAGGAGAAGAACCTTTCAAAGCTATTTATGGCGCAGAATTAACTATGATTGATGATTCTGTTAATATTGTTTTGCGCCCTGATGATAGTATTATGTTAGATGACACATTCGTTGTCTTTGACTTTGAAACAACTGGTTTTAATGCTGGTGGAGTAGATTCTATTATTGAAATAGGTGCTGTAAAAATAAAAAATGGTGAAATTCTAGAAAGATATGATGAATTAATTAATCCAGGTAGAAAACTACCAGAAAAAATAACTGAATTAACAAATATTACCGATGAAATGCTAGAAGGTAAAGAAAATGAAGAAACAGCCGTAAAGAAATTTATTGAATGGTTTGGAGACCTACCAATGGTTGCTCATAATGCTAAATTTGATACTTCATTCCTTGAAATGGCTTATAAAAAATATAATCTTGGAACTTTTACCAATCCTGTAATAGATACTTTAGAATTATCAAGAACATTAGATAATACTTATGCAAGACATAGCTTAAGCGCTTTAGTAAAAAGATATGATGTCCCATGGGATGAGAATGCCCACCATAGAGGAGATTATGATGCTGAAGGAACTGCTTTAGTATTCCATAAAATGTTAAAAAAATTATCTAATCGTAATATTGATAAAATGTCTGATTTAGATAAATTAGTAAGTAAAGAGGAAATCCATAAATATGGACGTGCTCATCATATTAATTTATTAGTAAAAAACAAAGTAGGCTTAAAGAATCTATTCAAATTAGTTTCATTTGCTAATACTACATATTTATATAAAACACCTAGAATCCCTCGAAGTGTCGTTGAAGAATACCGTGAAGGATTATTAATTGGTAGTGGCTGCTACGAAAGCGAAGTATTTAATGAAGCAAAATCAAAAAGTGAAGATGAATTATCAAATATTATTAGATTCTATGACTACGTAGAAGTACAACCAATAGAATGCTATGATCACTTAATTCAATCAGGTGACTTTGGAACAAGAGTAGAAGTTGCTGCTAATATAGAAAAAATAGTAAGAGTAACTGAAGAAGCTGGTAAAATAATTGTCGCAACTGGAGATGTACACCATCTAAAAAGAGAAGATAAAATATTTAGAGAAATTATTGTTAATCAAAAAGTACCCGGTGGAGGTAGACATCCGCTTGCTCGAAATGGTATTAAAGATATTCCGTCTAACCACTTCAGAACAACTAATGAAATGTTAGAAGACTTTGATTTCTTAGGTGCTGAAAAAGCCTATGAAATAGTGGTAACTAATACAAACTTAATTGCCGATATGTGTGAAATAGTTGAAGTAATACCAGATACTGGTGGAATTCCATTCTCTCCTAGAGTAAAAGCTGATGATGGCAAAAGCTATCTAGATTGCCCTGTAGTTGTAACGGAATTAGTTTATACAAAAGCCGCTGACTGGTATGGAGATCCATTACCATATTCTATTGAAGAAAGAATTGCTACAGAGTTATATGGAGATATTGTATATAGAATTATTAAAGAAGATTTAGAAAAAGAAAACTTAAGTGACGAAGAATTTCAAGTTAAATCCCATAAAAAACTACATGATACAATTGTTGAAGGAAAAGAAAAAGTTGTTGAATTTGTCAAAGAATATGTAAAAAGAACAAGTGAAGAAGAATTAGACGAAAAAGGTTTAGAAAAAGCTACTAAGAAAGCTTTAGGTGGGGTTATCGGAGGAGGATTTGACCCAATCTATTTGATTTCCCAAAGATTAGTTAAACACTCTAATGATGAAGGTTACCTAGTTGGATCCCGTGGATCAGTTGGTTCAAGCTTTGTTGCGACTATGATGGGAATCACTGAAGTTAATCCGTTGGCTGCTCATTATCGCTGTGAAAAATGCAAATTAAGTATCTTTGAAGATGAAAACGGTAAAGCCTTTGGTGCTGACTATTCTTGTGGGTTCGACTTACCAGATAAAGAATGCCCTAATTGTCATATACCAATGAAAAAAGATGGTCAAGACATGCCTTTCGCAACCTTCTTAGGCTTTAATGCTGATAAAGTACCAGATATTGATTTGAACTTCTCAGATTTAAATCAAGCTAGTGCACATGCTTATACTAAAGTTCTATTCGGAGAAGATAATGTCTATCGTGCTGGAACCATTGGTACTGTAGCTGATAAAACAGCCTTCGGATTTGTTAAGGGTTACTGTGAAGAAAAAGGAATCCTAGACATGCGCACAGCTGAAATAGAACGTTTAGCCATGGGTTGTACCGGTGTAAAAAGAACAACCGGCCAACATCCAGGTGGAATTGTCGTTATTCCAGATTATAAAGAAGTATCAGATTTTACACCATACCAATTTCCAGCTGAAGATGCCACTGCTGAATGGCGTACCAC
The DNA here is from genome assembly GCA_902780585.1 of uncultured Erysipelotrichaceae bacterium. Taxonomy (GTDB): domain Bacteria; phylum Bacillota_I; class Bacilli_A; order RF39; family UBA660; genus UBA3789. The sequence continues at coordinate 16,820 of CACZGA010000037.1, forward strand.
CCACTTTGACTACCACTCAATAGACCAATGTTTATTAAAACTTGATATTTTGGGTCACTCTGATCCAACCCAATTAAGATTAATTCAAAATCAATCAAAAACAGATATTTTAAAAGTACCATTAGATGATAAAGATACTATGTCTATCTTTACCACAACCGAAAAACTTGGGGTTACTAAAGAACAAATAATGTGTAATACTGGTACTTTAGGTATCCCAGAGTTTGGTACTCCATTTACTATAAAATTAGTTGAAGATACTAAACCAACTACTTTTGGTGAGTTAATCAAAATATCAGGTTTATCTCATGGTACAGATGTATGGTTAGGAAACGCTCAAGAATTAATTGCGAATAACATAGTTCCATTTAAAGACACAATAGGTTGTCGTGATGATATCATGGTGTATTTAATGTATCATGGGGTAAAACCATTAAAAGCTTTTAAAATAATGGAGTTTGTTCGAAAAGGGAAAGCATCTAAAGAACCAGAAGCTTGGCAAGATCATGTAAAGACTATGAAAGAAGCCGATATCCCAGAATGGTTTATCAATTCATGTGCCAAAATAAAGTACATGTTCCCTAAAGCCCATGCCGCTGCTTATGTAATTTCAGCCTTTAGAATTGCCTGGTATAAAGTTCACATGCCAGTATACTTCTACGCCTCTTGGTATTCATCAAAAGCCACTGATGTAGATGTTGAAAATATGATTAGTGGTTATGACGCTATTAAAAGTAGATTACAAGATATTGAAGCAAAAGGTTATGAAGCAACCAATAAAGAATCTGGCCAAGCTGAATCTTTAAAAGTAGCTCTAGAAGCTACAGCTAGAGGCATAAAATTCTTACCAATTGATTTATATGAGAGTGACGCTACGGTTTGGGTTACTAAAAATGATACAGAAATATATCCACCATTTAACGCTATTGATGGTCTAGGAGATACAGTTGCTAAGAATATAGTTGCTGAAAGAGAAAAAGGTAAATTCATAAGTATTGAAGACGTTCAAAAACGTGCCAAAGTATCCCAGACATTAATGGATAAAATGAAAGAAATGGGAATTTTAGAAGGTTTACCAGACTCAAACCAATTGACACTTTTTTAGATAAGAATTATTATAAAATAAAGGAGAGTAGGAATATGGAAAATGAAGAAAAAACACCTACTGAAATAACAGAAAAAAATAAAAATAAAATAAGCCCTTTAGCATTGTTTATTATAATTGCCGGGATACTAATGATAGGCATGTGTGGTTTTATCTGCTATAGTTTAAAAGATACAGGTAGCATGAATACCAAAAGAAATAATAATAGAAATAATACAATTGTTAAAGAAAAAGAATCAGAAGAACAACCTTCTACTAATAATGAAGAAGAATCTAATTCAACCAAAGAAAAAACATCTCAAGTAGAAGACGAAAATCTTTCTTCAGAAAAAAAGGTTGAAGAAATAGCAACTTATTTTGGATCTTATTTTCCACTTGAAAATGTAAACGCAATTAATAATCAAAACTTACTATTTTTTGCTTTAAAGCACCACAAAGGTGGCTGGCAAGATACAATTCCTAAAGAAGAATTAGAAGATGTAATTAAAGAGTATTTTGGAAATAAAGTTAAATTAATACACGAGAATATAGAATGCCCAAGCCCATCTGATGAGAGACCATTATATTTATATGATGGTAATGGTACTTATAAAACAAATCCTGAACATGGTGGACATGGTGGTAACGGAGTCAAATTTGCTTACGTTCACTACCTTTCAGAGCAAAAAAATGCTAACATTGTAGAAGTAAATTATAAGATTGCTTATAGTAATAATTGCCCTGACACATGTATAACCTATGCTTATTATGCATCCTACAATGCTGAAACTCCAGTAGTATCAAACACTAAAACAGATGGATCAGTTGACATATTAGAGTTTACAGATGAGTTATATGAGAGTATAAAAGACAAATTACCAGTAACAACATTTACATATGAAATAGATGAAAATGGTACATACAATTTAATAAAAATTGCAGTAAAATAAAAATAAATATCTAGGCTTAGTAGACATCAACTTAGTTTTTTGGTTTTCTATAAATCATATAAAGACAAAAAGAAGTAATAAATAATTACTTCTTTTTTATGGTATAATATAATTGGTGATAGGTAATGATTCTAAAAAACAAAGAAGAAGTACAATTACATTTTAAACAACTACAAGACGCCATAGGAAAAGAAAATATTCCTGTATTTTTTCAAGAACCTATTTTAGAAAAACAAACTAAATATAAAACTTCGTTCTCCGTAAATATAGATTTAAAAGCAGACAAAAAATTAATCATTCCTATATTAAAAAAATACGGCTTTATTTTAGAAGACAATAAAATAATATATGTAGGAGAAATACCTGCTAAAATAATAATAGAAAACAATCTAACTTTAGAAGAATACTTAAATGATTTTCAAGCTATACTATATTTAAATAAAAAGAAAGGTATGACTTCCTTTGATGTTGTAAATGAAATATCAAATATTTTTGGTTTTAAAAGAGTAGGTCACACTGGTACCCTAGACCCATTAGCTGAAGGTGTTCTTCTAGTAACAATCAATAAAGCTACAAAAATAGGTGAACTATTAACTGCTGAAGATAAAGAATATATTGCAGAAGTAGAATTAGGTTATGAAACAGATACTTATGATTCTACTGGAACTATCACTAAAGAAAAAGAAGTACCTAAAACAATTAATTTAGAGCAAACACTTAATAGTTTTAAAAAGACTTATCTCCAAGAAGTACCAATTTATTCTGCTATTAAAGTAAACGGCAAAAAATTATATGAATATGCCAGAAAAAATGAAAGCGTAGAACTTCCTAAAAAAGAAGTAACTATTAAAGAAATAAGTCTATTAAATAAAAAAGAAAATAGCTTTACTTTTAAAGCTTTAGTAACAAAAGGCTGCTACATCAGAAGTTTAATACGTGATATAGGATTAGAATTAAACACTTATGCTACTATGACAGGTTTAACTAGAACTAAACAAGGTAAAGTAGATATTAGTAATACTAATACTTTAGAAGAAATAAAAAATAATCAGTTTAAATATTATAAAATAGAAGAAGTCTTAGATTATCCCATAATAAATATTCCTGAAGAATTATTAAAAATGATTAGTAATGGTATGAAAATACCAAATAATTGGCATATAGAAGATAAAGTAATATTTACTCATAATCAAAAACTAATAGGTATATATCAAGTCCAAGATAACTATTTAAAAGTATGGAAAAATTTTAACTAATAAAGGGTGATAATATGAATAATGAAAATAACAATAATAATGACTTAAATTTATCTAATTTATATGGCGTAACAACCTCTGAGAATGTAAAACAAAGTAGTGAAGAACTACAAAAAGAAATAGAACAAAACATAGAAACACCACCTCCTGTCAAGGAAGAGCCAAAGAAAGAACCATCTCCTCCACCAGAAAAGCCTAATAAAAATAATAGTAGTACTTCCGCTGTTCCTTTATTAATAATTTTAATCATAGTTATAGTTGCGGGATATAACTTTATCATAAAAAATGATGATACATCATTAAAAACTGAGAAAAATGAAGATAACGAAAAGTATGAAGTAATTAATAATGTTCCTAAACCAGAAGAACCTACCGATCCGGAAAGCATAAACAAAAAAGCCATGGCTGATTTATTTAAAAAGTATGCTAAAAAAGTTGATGATTATATTCAAAAGGGTAAGTATTATTGCGTTGTAGGAGAACTATTGCGACCAACTAGATTTGTTATTGAAATAGATACT
>CACZGA010000038.1 GCA_902780585.1 uncultured Erysipelotrichaceae bacterium
TAGATACAAGATTCTTTGATGAATTTCTTGAAGAGAATAATATTAAAGATAAAATTGACGATTTACTAGATGAATTAAATCTTGATAATTTTATAGAGATATCTAAAAAAATTAGAAGTTTGTTTAAAGATACTAAAGTTACTTCATCTATAAAAGAATATGTTAATGAAAATATTAAAACATTAGATACAACAAATTACGCAGTTAGAAGTTCGGCTAATATAGAAGATAGTAAAGATAATTCTTGGGCTGGGTTATTTGATAGTTTTTTAAATGTAACTAGAAGTGATGTTGAAGCTAAAATTATTGCTTGTATGGAGTCCTGTTTTTCAGCTAGAGTTTTAATTTATAAGTTAAAAAATAATATTACTGTTCCTATTAAAATGGCAGTTATTATTCAGGATATGGTTGTTAGTGACTGCTACGGAACATTATTTACAAAAGATCCAATTACAGGAGAAGATGTTATTCAAATAGATGTGGGGCTTAATATTGTCACTCATTATGAGATTAAGAATAATATATTATATGATGCAAATGGTAATGTTTTGGATGACAAAGTATTTTTAGAACTTGGTAGGATTTCTAAAACTATTGAAGAGTTATATAAAACAGCTGCAGATATTGAATGGATTATTGATGATAAAGGTATTCATTTAATACAAGCTAGGCCTATTACAACTATTAATGATTCTATTACTAAGATTATTGAATATGCCAAGAGTGTTAAATGGAATTTTCATGTTACAAGATTAGTTTTATATTTTGTTAAATATTCTAATATTGTTTTAGCAAGAACAAGAAATAATATACGTGATGTTCTTGGCTTTGAATTAAAGCCTGATAATATGTTAATGCTTAATGGAAAAGAATATCATGAGACTACTACTAAGGATGAAATAAATAATTTTTTTGATAAGATGTTTAAAGAAGATAATCAGTTTTTTGAAAAATATGCTGATCATGAAGTAAAACTAGCTGAATTAATTGAGGAATATATTAAAGACTTATCTAATAGAAAAGATAGTTTAAATGTTGTAGAAGAATTTGAAAGGTTTAAAGCTAATTTTATTAAAACTGGAGCACCTTTTAGTTTGATACCAGATGATTATTTAGAAATAAAAACAAAAGAGATTCTTGAAAGAATAGTAAATGATAATGAAGATATTAATACAGTATTTAATATCTTATCTACTTGTCCTGAACCTGAAAAAATATTCTATAATGAAGAGCCTTTAGATCTACTTAGGGTTGCTAAGAAGATAAAGGAAAATCCTCAAGTAAGAGAAGAATTAATTAATAAACATATTGATACTTATGCTTGGATGAAGGGCCCTATTCTTATTGAAGAACAAGCTTTTACTTATAAAGATTATGAAGATAGAATTAACTATTTAATAACAACTGATATAGATAGAAAGATAGAAGATATTTTAAAGGCAAGGTCTGAAAGAGAAAATGAAGTTGTGAGAAGATTTGTATTCTTAAGAACGTTTATGGCTACTGTGCAAGATAGATTATTTTTCTTAGGTAGACATGGTTTATTTGAACAAATAAGTAAAGAATTTAATATTCCTAAAAAAGAATTACTTATGTTAACAGCTGATGAGATTAGTGAGTTCTTAAAAAATCCTAACACTGAAGAGTATATTAAACTAGCTCATGATAGAGAAAAGGAATATTCTATTATTACAATTGATGAGAAAGTAACTTCTTTTGCAGGTGATGAAGCACAAAAAATTGATAATATTCTTACTAGATATATAAAGGTAGAAAAAAGAGAAGAAAAGGAACAAAAAGTTGAATCATCTGATAAAACTATTACTGGTATGATTGCTAATTTAGGATGTATTACTGGTAGAGCTAAAATACTTAATTCATACGAAGATATTTCTAATGTAAATATTGGTGATATTATTGTTTCTACTATGACTCTTCCTAATTATATTGCAGCTATGGAAAAAGCTAGAGGATTTATAACAGATGAAGGTGGTATTACTTGTCATGCTGCAATCTTATCTAGAGAATTTAATGTTCCTTGTATTGTTGGAACTATTAATGCAACTAAGGTAATTAAAGATAATGATTTAATAGAACTTGATGCTAATAATGGAATAGTACGTATTATAGAGAGGGATAATGAATAATGGAAGTATATGTTGATAATAATGCTACTACTAAAGTAGATGAAGATGTTTTAAATGCGATGTTGCCTTATTTAAAGGAAAGTTTTGCTAATCCAAGTAGTTTATATGATTCTGGGAAAAAAACTAGAAAAGCAGTTAATGCTGCCAGAAGTAATGTTGCTAAAATGTTAAATGCTGAAGAGAAAGAAATAATATTTACAGCCTCTGCTACAGAAAGTAATGTTACCGCAATTATGAGTGCTGCTAGAAATAGTAATGGTAAGAAAAGAATTATTACTTCCAAATTAGAACATGCTTCTATTTTAGAGACAATGAATTATTTAGAAACACAGGGCTTTGATATTGTATATTTAGATGTTGATGACAAAGGAAGAATTAGTACTGAGGATTTTAAAAAAGCTATTAATGGCGATACATTTTTAGTGGCTATGATGCTTGCTAATAATGAACTTGGTAATATCTACCCTATTAAGGAATTTTGTCAGATTGCACATGAAAATAATATATTATTTCATTGTGATTGTACACAGGCTGTAGGTAAAATTAAAGTTGATGTTAAAGAACTTGGGGTTGATACTTTATCATTTTCAGGTCATAAAATACATGCTCCTAAAGGAGTCGCAGTTTTATATGTTAAGGAAGGGACTCCTTATACACCATTGATATTTGGACATCAAGAAAACAATCGTAGAGGTGGTACGGAAAATGTTCCGTATATTATTGGTTTAGGAAAAGCTGCAGAAAAGATAGTTGAAGATAATTTTCAAAGTATAGAAAAAGTAAAAGAACTGAGAGATTATTTTGAAGAACAAATTAAATCTAAGTTGGATGATGTTCATATATATGGAGATGTAGATAACAGAATACCAAATACTTCAAATATTGCTTTTTTAAATGCTAATGGGAATGAACTTGCTATTATACTAGAAGCTAGTAATATTAGTTTATCTAATGGGTCAGCTTGTAATACAACAGAGCCTAAGCCATCTGATGTATTAGTAGCTTGTCATGCTAATTTAAAAGATTATTTTCCTATTAGAGTAAGTTTTGATAGTTATAATACAAAAGAACAAGTTGATTATTTTATTAATAAACTTGTGTTAAATGTAAATATGTTAAGGAGGAAAAATAATGGCAATTCTAATTAATTTTAAAATATGTGATAACGCGCCAGAGTGTTTGGCCCCACCAGTTTGTCCAACAGGAGCAATTATTTGGAATGAGGAAAAAAAGACTTTAGAGATTGATAATAGTAAATGTACTTCTTGTGGTCTTTGTATTCCAACTTGTCCAATGGAAGCTATATTTTTAGCTAGATCAGATGAAGAATATAATCAAATTAAAAAAGAAATTGATGAAGATAAAAGAACCAGAAAAGATTTATTTGTAGATCGTTATGGAGCAATGCCTTTAATGGATGCTTTTATGTCAGATGAAGAAGCTATAAAAGATAAAATTGAAAGAGATAACTTAACATTTATTGAGATATATGATGCTGAAAATGTAGAGTGTTTATTAAAATCAATTCCTTTAAAAGAAATAACTGAAGATATGCCTAAAGATACTAGATACTATAAAGTTAATCATACGGATAGTTTAATGAAGAAATACGATATTAAAGAGTTACCTTCCCTATTACTTTTTAAAAATAAAAAATTACTTGGTAAAGTTGAAGGGTATTATCCAACTGATGAAAAAGAGAAATTCTTGTTTCTTATCAATGATATAGTAAATAAGTAATATTATATGTAGGATGGTTTTAAACCATCTTTTTTAGTAATGAAAATAATATTATTGTATTGTATAATTAAACAAATAGAAGTAATTTATGAAAGAAACATAAAAAAATATAAGGAATATAAATAATTATAGGTGATAAAAATGGATGTAAAAAATAGAAAAATAGTCGCAATCGTGGCATTTATGAGAAAATTTATAACAGTATTCTTTAATCTTTTTTTCAATATATATGTATTGAAAATAGTAAATGATTTAGGATTTGTTATAAAGGTAAATCTAATAAGTTTGGTGTTTACCATTGTATTTAATACTTTGATATTAAAATATTTAAATAAAAAGAATGTTAAATATATTTATAACTCGAGTTTTATTATATTAGTAATATGTATTGGTATGCTATTAATATTAAAAGGATATATAATAAAGTATATATATTTGTTTAAAATGTTATATGCATTTGAAGAAGGAGCCTATTATAGTCCACATGAAATGATTGTAATGGGAGCAAATAATCATAAATCATTTAGTAGTTTTCAAGCTAAAATGAATATTTTATCGAATGTAGCAACAATTTTAACTCCAATTTTTTCGGGCCTTATAATTGAAAAGTTTTCCTATTATATTTTATTTATAATACTAATAATAGAAATGGTTTTAGTTATATTGGTTGGTTCTAAAATAGATAATTATTATATTGAAGATAGAAAAACTAATATAAAAGAGTTTTGGAATAAAGCTAAGAAATACAAACATATTAATAATATTTATAAGTGTATGTTTTTTAGAAGAATATCCACACAAGGCGCTATAACAGATTTACTACCTATTATTTTGTTTTTAAAACTAAACTCTGAATTAAGTGTTGGAAAATATAGTTCAGCATTTGCATTGTTATCAATTATTTCTTTAACATTATTACATTATGCCAATAAAAAGAATATTCAAAAAAAGTTTTATATACCATTCGCAATAATAACATTTTCTTCAACATTATTATTAGTGTTTAAACCTAGTTTTATAACGTTAATTTTATATTATATCTGTATGCATTCATTTGCTCAGATTATAGAATCAGAAAGCGTTAGTGCAGTATATGCAGCAATTAAAAATAAAGAATTAGCTAAATATAATAGAGAACATGATATTATATTCAATATTTATATGTTCTTTGGACAAGTTATTAGTTATTCTATAACTTATATCTTATATACTAGATTTTATAATGCAAATATATTATCAGTTGTTGTTTCTATACTAATGTTCTTTTTGATAATATCTTCTTTATACCTACAAAAAGTTGAAAATTATTATATGAATATATAAATATGAATAGAATAATAACAATTAAAAATAGTTACGTTAGTGTAACTATTTTTAGTTTATTTAAATTGTTAAATTATATTTCTTTTTCTAATAGTATTTCGTTTTCTCTAACGTTGTCTTTTGGATATATTTTTATAAAGTTCCAATTATTTTTAACCATATAATTAAGCATTTCTCTTTTGTTGTTTAATGTTTTAAGTGTTACTTTTTTATATCTTTGTTTTTTGGCATATTCCTCGAATTTTTTCATCATTGCGGTGAATATTCCTTTTCTTCTATAATTAGGGTCTACTCCAACAACCCAACAATAAAAATTTCCTTCTTTTTCGTGGCCAATTAGGTATCCAACAATAATATTTTCTACATAAGAAGCTAAAATAATATTATCCAAATTTTTAAGTCTATTATTACAATAATCTACTGTTCCGGCTTCTTTTCTATCAAATTCAACTATTTTAGGGAATATTTTTAGGGCTTCTTCTAAATTTGTTTCTTTAATAATAAAATTACTCATAAAGTCTCCATTAATATATATTATATAAAGTTTTTTGAATAATGTATATGTTAATAAACTAAATTTAGAAAGAATATATTTTCTTTATCTATTAGTGGTCTTTTTAAAAAATAAAAAGTTACGATTCATTATATCGTAACCTATTTTCTAAATGGAGCATGTAAGCTTATAGCTTACGATAAGTTCTTTTTTCAATTTTATTTTAAAACATTCAATAATAAGTAACAATAATCTTCTTTTAATCAAGCATTTTCATATAATTATCTTCATAAAGTTCTAAGCTCTTTTATATGTTATTATTGTAAAATTATAAATTTAAAAAAGGACTTTATAGGGGGCTTCTTCATAATTATATCATTTTTTTTGGTTCAATATAAGTATTATATTGATGAAAATATGGTTTTATAATTGAAATATGTTTTTTGGAGGTAGAGTTATGGCGAAGTATGTGTTTGTCACAGGAGGAGTTGTTTCAGGGTTAGGTAAAGGTATAACAGCATCATCTATTGCATTGTTATTGAAAGCTAGAGGTTACAAAGTATTTATGCAAAAATTTGATCCTTATATTAATGTAGATCCAGGTACAATGAATCCTATTCAGCATGGTGAAGTCTTTGTAACGTATGATGGATGTGAAACAGATCTTGATTTAGGTCACTATGAAAGATTTATTGATGAAGAACTCAATTATACATCCAATATTACAAGTGGGAAGATTTACAAGTCTGTAATTGATAAAGAAAGGCATGGAGATTATTTAGGAGCAACTGTTCAAGTAGTACCACATATTACTAATGAAATAAAAAATAAAGTTTACGAAGCTGGTAATACTAGTGGTGCAAATATTATTATTACAGAGATTGGTGGAACGGTTGGAGATATTGAATCACAATGTTTTTTAGAAGCTATTAGACAGATTCAATATGAAAAAGGACAAAGTGATACTTTCTTTGTACATTGTACTTTAATACCGTATATATATGGTTCTAATGAATTAAAAACTAAACCAACACAAAATAGCGTTAGAGATTTAAGAAATTTAGGTATAAGACCTGATGCTTTAGTATGTAGAGCTCCTTTTAATACAACACAAGCTATGAAAGAAAAGTTATCTATGTTTTGTAATGTGCCAGTAGAAAATATTATTGATTCTGTTGATGTTAAGAATATTTATGATATTCCTATTAATTATTATGAACAAAAGATAGACGAAATAATTTTAAAACAATTTGGTTTAGATGTTAGAGAAGCTAATATAGATTATTGGAAGAAGTTAATTAAAACAGTTGATAATTTAAAGAATGAAATTGAGATTAGTTTAGTTGGTAAATATACTGAGTTACATGATGCTTATATATCTGTTGTAGAATCTTTACATCATGCTGGTTATAAACATAATGTTAAAGTAAATATTAACTGGGTTGACTCTGAACAATTAGAAAAAGATGCTGATTTAAAGGAAGTATTTAAGAATTCTAAAGGTATTATTGTTCCTGGAGGATTTGGAAGTCGTGGAATTGAAGGAATGATTAAAGCTATTACCTATGCTAGAGAAAATAATATTCCTTATTTAGGTCTATGTTTAGGTATGCAGTTATCTGTTATAGAGTTTGCAAGAAATGTATGTGGAATTAAGGATGCTAATTCAACTGAATTTAATCCAATATGTGAAAATCCTATTATTGACTTAATGAGTGATCAAAAGAGTGTTGTTAATATGGGTGGTACTTTAAGATTAGGTAATTATGAATGTAGTTTACTTAAAGATACGTTAGCATATGCTGATTATAAGAAAGATAAAATTCTAGAAAGACATAGACATCGTTATGAATTTAATAATAAATATAAAGATGTTTTAGAAAAACATGGTATGGTATTCTCTGGAATGAATGAGCAAGCAAATCTAGTAGAAATAATTGAATTACCAAAACATAAACATTTTATTGCTTGTCAGTTTCATCCAGAGTTTAAGTCAAGACCTACTAAACCACATCCATTATTTGATTCATTTATTAAAGCAAGTAAAAACTAACTCTATGAGTTAGTTTTTTGCAACAAAAAAACGTCGATATTTCGACGATTTTAACTTTTGGAGCGGTAGTCGAATGTTCTTTCAACTACTACAAGATTAGATTAATGAAACAATCTCATAAATTATATTATACGTCATCAATAATTTTTTGTTTCTTTACTATTATTTCAGTTCTTATACTTTCTTTATTCATTATTTTTAACACATAGTTACCTACTTGGTTTCCTTATAATAGCCTTTTCTACAGATAAATTTATCAGTAGCTGCTAATACACCAGGTAATACTAGTAAAATCAATAATGCTGCAACAAATGTACCTTGTGATATTGTTTCACATATTTTAGCCGCAATAGCAGAAGCAAATCCTGCAACTACTAATGTAACAATTATCAAAATTGATGAAGAACTAATTATAGTATGAATAGACCTATTGTAGGCATCTATTATTGCATCTTTTACTCCCATTGTTAATCTTGACTCTCGGTAATACTCAGTATATACAATAGCATAATCTATTGTTGCTCCCATTAAAATTGCTTGAACTATTAAAAGTGAAATAAAATATACCGAACCGCCAGATAGAGATATAACACTCATGGTAGTATATACTGCTGTTTGAATAATTAAAACTAGAACCAAAGGAATAATTAAATCTTTAAAAGTTAATGCAACAACAATAAATATAAATATCATCGTTAAAATTGTTATTCTATCTAGTTCACCATTAAATGTTTTACTCATTTCTACTGCCATTGGAGAGTTACCAACAACATAGATATCTTCTTTATCACCAATTTTATCATGAATATCATTTATAAAATCAAATGTTTCTTGGTCTTCAAATGGATAACTTGTATTTAATACTATTCTAGAATATTTGGATGATACTATCATTTTTTTTGATTTATCTACAGTCTTTTTTGCATCAATTATTTTGTTTCTTTTACCTTTATCAATGAAATTATCAAATCTAGAATCAGTTAATATGTCATCATTTATATAATTGATAAATTCTTCTATTGTCATTTTCCAAGAATCATTGTATTCATTACTACTTCCATAATACATATAAACTAAATCAATTAATGATTGATCTAAATTATCACTCAATACTTTCAATGTTCCAAAAGTTTCATTTGAAGTATATTTATAATTATTTAATGAATTGCTCATTAATTTATTAATTGTATTAAGTTTTTCTTTCTTGCTAGAATCAAAGTTATTTGAATAGTTTTTATTATTCATCACATTATTTACAATAAAATTAACATTGTTATATAAAGATATTTCCTGTCCGTTTTTTATATATTTTGAATTGTATAAACTAAATAGTAAACTCATTTTTTCGCTATCTATTCCAAGCAGTGAACTTAAATTAGAAGCACTATATTTTGTACTATTTAATGTACTGGTCATCACTTCTTTTACTAAATTTAATTCTTTTAATTGTGACGAACTAATCTTATTCTTTAATAATTCATTATTAAAATTATTTATTACTAAATTGCATAACTCTAATGGAGTTAATTTTGTGTTTTTTGTATTATAGTCATAAACTCCATATATCATTTTAGTTTTTTCTTCACTTGTACCTGTAATACTACTAATCTCTTTATAACTATATAAGGTATTTGTATTATTTACAACCATATGTGCTAATCCTAATTTATCGGCATTATCATGCATATACTTCAATACCATTTGATTATTTTTATTGTCATAAATAAAATTAACTAGATTTTTAATTGAAATATTTTTTAAATTGTTACTATTATAATCGTAAATACCATATATAAAACTTACTATATTTTTATCTTGAGATAATGTATCACTTAGACTATTAACATCATATTTCGTACTAATATTAGACATTATATATGCAGCTAATTTAAGTGATTTTAAATTATTTTCACCAAAAGATGACGATATTTCTTCATTACCAAGCAAAGTATTTACAAAATTTAATGGTGTCATGGTATAACTTCCAGTAACATTACCAGTAATAGCATAATTTAATTTTGCAGCGCTTTCATCATCTATTCCAAACATATCATATAAGTTAGTATTAGGAAGTGATTTATCATAATATGTATTTAGATTTATAATATTATTTAATGAACTAATAGTTTCATCTGAAAAATAAGATTTATATTTATCATCATTTGAAATACTAATAGCAGTATTAGCAAATTCATTTAATGTTAATTTAGTATTTGTATTATATCCAGTATAGTAGATATATAAAATATTTATTGCCTCATCATCTAAACTCACTCCAATACTATTTAAACTGTTTTTCATATTTGTAGCATCTATTTCTTGATTAATAATATTTTCATCACTGATTATTTTTAAAAGTGACAATGAGTTGATTGTATCTTCATCAAATAAACTTTTATATTTATCATTACTTGCTAAATTTAGAGTAAATGTAGCAAATTCATTTAATGAAATTTTTGTGGTACTCTCTGATGTTGTTCTATAAAATAATAATAATTGCTCTACTAAATACTTATCTATTCCAAACATATTAGATAATTCAAGAGCATTCATTTTTTTATTTATATAATCAGTATTAGTAAACTTTTGTAAAGTTTGTAATTTAGATATTGTATTTGAATCTAAATTTGAAGAATACTCTTTATCATTGGCTACATCATTTAGCATAAAATTGACAAAATCTTTTATAGTTATTTTCGTATCCAAATTCTTACTATTATAATAAATTAATATTTTTGAAGCATCTGATTCATTTATTCCTAATATGTTTGCTATATCCGTAATTGTTCTCTTTTTATTTATTTCATTACTTGATGTAAAATTAGTTAATAAATCTAAATTATCTTTAGTTTTACTATCTATTTGATTATTTAAATTTTCATTACTATAAACATCTGATTTAATAAATGAAATAAACTCATTTAAATTCATTTTATTATTGTTTTCTTTATTATAGTAATTATAATAAAGAATCTTTATTAAATAATCATCTACTTTTGTATCCTGACCTAAGTCTTCAAATTTGTCATTTAATTCATTATAAGCTAATTTCTCATTTATAGTATTTGAATAACATAATACTTGATCTATATTTTCATTCTTTTCAAAATCTTTACAGAAAGATGTCATTAATTTCTCATATTCATTTGCATACACAATTGCTATTTGATTTGTAGCTGGAAATACCCTTCCTACTTTATCTTGTTCTGAGCCAGTATATAGAACATTTATATTACCTTTTAATAAGTAAGCTGCCATAAACAAAGCAATTACGGCAAAAGCTTGAACGTATCTTATTTTATATACTTTTGTACCTAATTTTGACAAATTAAACTTAGTTGATTTTTTATATGTTTTTTCAACTAAATTATCGAAGATTAATAAAAGTGCTGGTAAGCAGAAAAATATACTTAATAAACTAAGTAGCACACCTTTTGCTAATACAATGCCTAAATCTTTCCCAATTGTAAAACTCATAAATACTAAAGCAAGTAAACCCACTATGGTAGTTATAGAACTACTTGAAATAGCAGCAAATGAATGATATAAAGCTTCCTTCATTGCATCTATTTTGTTTAAATGATTTGCTTTTTCTTGTTTATATCTATTTGATAGCATTATAGAATAATCCATAGAAAGAGCAAGTTGTAAAATTGCAACAATTGAATTAGTTATTGACGATACACTATCAAACATTATATTTGTACCTTTATTAATAAATACTGCTATTCCAATTGATATTAAATATAACCATGGTTCAACATAAGAATCACTCAATATTGTTAAAATTACCATAGCACATAAAATAGCAAGTATTACAACCCATAATTGTAAAAGTGGCTTATTTTCGTCATATATAGTTCCACTCATCCCAGCTGTATTAAAATTATCTTTAACATAATTATAAACGTTGGTTGAGGTTTTAGAATCGGCATAGTCATCAACATTTAATATAAATAATGAATAATCATCTTTATTATATTTATCATTGTTTTCATACTTAACTGAACTAACACCTTCTACATTTTCTAACTTTTTTAAGGTATCATCTTTTTCATTTTCAGATAATCCCTTAAACATCACATTAAGAATAGAAGAATCCTGTTTTGCAAACTCTTTATCCATTATGTCCTTACCTATTTTAGTTTCTGATGTTTCTGGTAAATACTTCATTATATCTTCATTTATATTTACTTTAGTTGATAAATACAAACTAAAACAAGCGACTATTATAAATAAAGTTAAGAAGACATATCTACCATTGACAATTAAATTAGTTATCTTTTTCATTATATACCTCCCATAATTATCATAAACACATATCAAAATAATATTTTATTACTCTAATTATTCAAATACCACCACATTAGAATATAAATGATGTTTATCCAACAATTTTAAAAATATATATGTATATTTATCATACATTTTGTTTGTTATTTGACTTTTTGTACTTTAATTCATATAATAAACTAT
>CACZGA010000039.1 GCA_902780585.1 uncultured Erysipelotrichaceae bacterium
ATATGAAAAGAGAGGATTATTTGAGAGGGGTAAATATTATGGATGAGAAACATTGTCAAGGATGTGGGGTTCTTCTACAAGATGAAAATGTTTTACAAGAAGGATATACTACTAGTTTAGAGAATGATTTGTGTCAAAGATGTTTTCGAATGAGAAATTATGGAGAATATAGGGTAGTAGTTAAGTCTAATGAAGAATATTTACAGATTATAGAGATGGTTGCGAAAACTAAGGATTTAGTTTTATATGTTACAGATTTATTGAATCTAGAAAAGAATATAGATGAAATACGTAATATGATGCCTAATAAAATGATATTAGTACTAAATAAGATAGATGTATTACCTAAGTCTGTTAAAGAGACTAAATTAATACAATACTTAGAGGCAAAGGATATTCATTTTGAAGAGGTAATAGTTATTTCGGCTAATAAGAATTATAATATTGATACTTTATTAAAAAGAATTAAACATCATCAAACTAGTAAGAATGTATATGTAGTTGGACATACTAATGCTGGTAAGAGTAGTTTGATTAATCAATTGATTCATAATTATTCTCTTAATAATCAAGAGTTAACAATGAGTCCTTTACCTTCTACTACTTTGAATATGGTTCATATTGATATAAATGAGCATCTTACTTTAATAGATACGCCTGGTCTTATAGATGTAGGTTCTATTTTAAATCATGTAGATGAAAAGATGGTTAAAAAGATATCTCCTAAGAAGGAGATTAGACCACGTACTTATCAACTTCGTAAGAATCAATCTATTGTTATTGAAGATTTAGTTAGAATTGATTATGTAGAGGGAGAGAAGAATAGTTTTACTTTATTTATATCTAATGATTTAAAAGTAAAAAGATATTTAAATGTAATTCAACATGATGATTTAAAAGATAAGAATAAAGTTACTTATCAAGTTAAATATGATGAAGATTTAGTTATTAGTGGTCTTGGTTTTATTAAGATTGTTAATAAGGGAGTAATAGATTTATATATAGATAAAGATGTTGATTCATTTATGAGAAAAAGTTTGATATAGACTTTTTCTTTTTTTTGTTATAATCTAGGTGTAGGTGATGGGTTATGAAAAAAGTAACTGAAATGTATGATGTTGATACAACTAAATTAAGTCAAGCTTTTGAGGATGCTTGTAGTAATCCTGATTTTTTTAAATTTGTTAGAAGTTTAAATGTTAAAGATGAAGTATTAATTAAATATACTTCTTCTTTGGAAGATTCTTTTTTAGAGAAAAAACATTGTGAAGAATGTAAGGGGCTTGAGAGTTGCAAGAACCAAGTTAAAGGACATTTATATACCCCTATTAGTAATGATAAAATTATTGAGTTTTCTTATGATGCTTGTCCTAAATATCAAAAACAATTAAAAGAAGATGCTTATAAAGAAAACTTAGATTTATATGATATGCCTAAGGATATAAAAGATGCCTCTTTTAAAAATATTTATAAAGATGATAAGGCTAGAGTTCCTATTATTAAATATTTTAAAGAGTTTATGGATAATTATGATAAAGAAGATAAACCTAAAGGTATTTATTTAAATGGTTCTTTTGGTTCTGGTAAAACTTATTTAATTGCGGCTTTATTTCATGAGATGGCTAAAAAGGGAGTACAAAGTATATTAATATACTATCCTGAATTTTTAAGAAATTTAAAAGCTTCTTTTTCTACTGATTATGCGGAGAAATTTACACACATAAAAAAAGTGCCTCTTTTATTATTTGATGATATAGGGGCGGAAAATTGTAGTAATTGGTCAAGGGATGAAGTATTAGGACCTATATTACAATATAGGATGGAGAATCATTTACCAACTTTCTTTACTTCTAACTTAACATTAGCAGAACTTGAAAAGTCTTTAGCAATTACTTCTTCAGGAGTTGATAAAGTAAAAGCTAGAAGAATTATAGAAAGAATTAAACAATTAACTGTTTCATTAGAACTAATAAGTAAAAACAGAAGAGATTAAAAAAGCACTCCTTACTTTTTTTGAAGGGGTTCTTTTTTTAATGCTTCGAATTGTGCTGCCATATATTCAATTAATCTTCCATTGTCACCAGTTATGCTGGCTAATTTTGCTAGTTTAGCGGTTTTTGTAATTTCTATGCCTTTTGGTCTAAGTTTTGGGTCAGAGGCAATTGTGGTTGCTATGGTACTGCTAGTTCTAGCAACAACTCCGAACAATTCAAAGGAATGGGCATTGTCAATTGTGTATCTTAATAGGGATTCTCTGACATTTTCGGGTGATATTATTATATCAAGATCCTCTTTAGTCATTATTTCAATGTCTGACTCTGTTAAGATATATTTTGCTATATTGGTAAGCATATAATTATCTCCTTCATATTTTTTGAAGGCATTTTCACTTTGTCTTAATTTGATTAAACATCTAAATATTTCTTTTACTATTTTATTATAAAATTCTGATTCTAGCCAATATGAAAATTTAACATCTGGATACTTTTGTTCTAATTGAAGACATTTTAAATATGGATAAATCATATCTTCAAGTGAAAACCATGTATCAACATCTATATAGTTGTATTTTCTTAAATCTTCTTGTGGTTGGCCTTTGCTATTTGGGGTAAGACCCAAATATTCTAAAGCATCACATTCTATTATTCTGATTGGTGTTTTAATTTCAGGTTCAATATTTTCCTTAAATAAAGCTATGACATTAGGGTCGTTTTCAAGAATTGTTATTGAGTCAATATCCTTTCTTAATGATAATGTGTATGCTGTAAAACCAACCCCACAGCCACATATTAAAACATTTCCACTAGCATTTTCACTTCGATTATTAAATGAAATAATTTCATCTGGGGTAACTTCCATTGGATATATTGGACTACCATCAACCATAAGAGCAGGAACTTTAAAAGGTGGGCTTATTTTACCGGGAACTTGCTTTTCTCCTATTTCTGGGCCATGATAAAATAAATTTCTTACAAAACTATAGTTATCTATGTGAAAGCTTGTGTCTGTAAGGAAAGCTAGATAACCTGCCCTAAGTTTTCTATAACCATATTTTTTTTCTCCTTCTTTAGGATGCTCATACCCATTACCAAACCTTTTAATATATTCGTTTTCTTTTAATTCTTCTAGTGTTAGATTATGAATATTAAATATTCCCATATCGGCTAAAGCATTAACTTCTTCTGGGAGTAGTTTTAATAATTCTTCCAATTTGATTTTTCGATTTACTATTAGTGAGTCTATTTCTTCTAAAGTTAATTCTAGCTTTGTTAAATTTTCAATGTGATCTATTAATTGAACTACTTTTCTAGATCCTATTTTTACCATATAAATACTCCTTTCAATTGATTGCTATAATATCATAATATGTTATAAAAAACAACTTGTGTAGTTTTATTTTGACTTTTTCTTTTTTCTTTATTATAATAAAATCTAATTTTAGGGGGACAACTATGAGAAGAATAAGTCGTGGTAAGTTTGTAGTTATTGTTTCTTTCTTTCTATGTCTTTTGGCGATAGAGGGTTGGATATATAATAATACTGATGGACAGAACTTAAATATTAAGTATGAGTCTTTTGATGTGCGTAATATTTCTACAGCGAATGTTACAAAAAAATTTCGTGGTGTAGGTAATGGACTTTCTAATATTATTAAAGTGGAGAAGACTACTTATTCCTTTAAAGCAGTTGTACAAGATAAAGAGGCAAAAGAAGAAAAGAAAGAAGAGGTTGTACCAGTGGCTCCACCAGTTCCATTTTGGCATTTACCTACGGAGATGGGAACTATTTCACAAAATCCACATTATTCACATATGGCATTTGATATAACAAGTCCTAGAGGTTCTAATGAAGTTATTTATCCGGTGGCAAATGGAGTTATTACTAGTATTTATAATGATGCATATGGGGCTTTAATAGTTACTATATTACATGAAGTGGATGGTGCTAGATACACTTCACAATATGTTCACTTATCTAGATATGCTGAAGGTTTGTATGTAGGTAAATGGGTTTCTTATACTGATCCAATTGGTTGGATGGGAACCTCTGGATATTCTACAGGGGTACATTTACATATTGCAGTTTTAGATTGTGCTTTATATGATCCAAATGATGCTAATTGCGCTAACTTAAATAGTTTCTTTGCATATGGAAATAAAAAAGCTTTAGAAGGTTATTGGGGACTTGGTAGTTATGTAAATGTTCCAGTTAGTTGGACTTCTAGAAGTTAGGTGTTATTATGACTGATTATCAATCCGAAAAAGATGATTTTTCTATTGTTTGGAAAATTTTACTTGTTAAATATCCTAGAGATTCACATATTTATGAGTATACTGTTGATGATGATACTATTGTTTTAGATGGAATGAAAATAATAGATAATACAGTTTCGGATAGAAAAACTAAACTTAATCAACAAGCTCAGTGGGTACACTTTATAGAAAGCGCATTGTCACTTATTGGTATTAGTATTAATGACTTAGGAACTAATTACGATATTATTTGTTCTTCGGATAAGAATTATATTGTATTTTGTAAGAAGAACTATCCTACATATACTTTTGTTGAATTTGTACTTGATTATTCTACTGGAGCAGTTAAAACTTTAAACACTACTTTATTAGATAAGCGGGAAGATGTGGTAATATATGATTGTATTGATTTTGAAAGTATGAGGCATTATAGAAACCACGGTTCTATTGAACCAGAAGTCTATAAACTCATAAATCAAGGTTATTGGTTAACTGATGATATTACACAAAATAATCTTTATGATATTGGAATCGAAGGAATGACTCTTCGTTTTTGATATATATGGGCTTGATACGAATTTTTGTAAAATAGTAGGTTATAATAATAGTGATAAGAAACCAAAAATATATTGTAAGACGGATACAATTATAAAATTTGGCGATTGAAAATGATATGTTTTTGTGATATATTAGTTTTGTTGAAATACATTGACAAAGGACATGATAAGTTAATAATAGTTTAAGAGAGAGTTCTTGATGGTGGAAAAAGAATAAACAGTTAATTTATTACTACCTTTCGAGTAGAATTATGAAAAGTAATTCCGGTAATGCCGTTATTAAATTAAGAAAAACAAAGGATGGTACCGTGCTTAGCACTCCTGTACTATCCTTTTTTTGTTTTTGAGGTGATGTTTATGCAGATGGAAGTTATTCATCATGCTAGTATTAGATTAGAAAGTGATGTTGTTATTTATATTGATCCATATGACATTAAAGAAGAAAAGCATGATGCAGATTACATTTTTATTACTCATGATCATTATGATCATTATGATGAAATTAGTATTTCTAAGGTTAGTAAAGATACTACTAAAGTTATTGTACCTGATTGTTTAAAAGATAAAGGGTATGATTTAGTAGTATTACCTGGTAATAGTTATAAGATTGATTCTTTAGAATTTGATACTATTGCGGCTTACAATACTAAGGCTAGTTATCATCCTAAAGAAGCGGGTTATGTTGGATATAATATATTAATAGATGGTTTATATTACTATATTATGGGAGATACTAATCGAACACCTGAGGCAGATAAGGTAAAAACAGATGTATGTTTTGTTCCTATAGGGGGAACTTATACAATGGATGTTTTAGAAGCTAGTGGTTATATTAATGACATTAAGCCTAGTTTCGCGATACCAATTCATTATGGAAAAATAGTAGGAGACTTTTCTTTAGAAGAAGAATTTTTAAAGAATGTTCATAATTCAAAAGTATTATTAATGGTTAAGGAGAGATAAATATGATAAATATAAAAGAAAATGAAAGATTAGAAATGTTAAATCACTCTTGTGCACATTTACTTGCACAAGCAGTACAACACTTATACCCACAAGCTAAGTTTTGGGTAGGACCTGCAATTGAAGAAGGTTTTTACTATGATATTGACTTAGGGGATGAAGTAATTAAAGAAGAAGATTTAGAGCGTATTGAAAAAGAAATGAAAAAGTGCGCTAAAGATGGTAAGAAGATTATTCGTCATGAACTTAGTAAAGAAGAAGCTTTAGAAAAATTTAAAGATGACCCATATAAAATAGATTTAATATCTCGTATGGATGAAAATGAAACTGTTATTTCTTGCTACAGTCAGGGAGATTTTACTGATTTATGTCGTGGACCTCATGTTGAAACTACTAAAGAGATTAAATATTTTAAATTATTAAAATTTTCTGGGGCTTACTGGAAGGGAGATTCTAAAAATAAAATGCTTCAAAGAATATATGGAGTATGTTTTGATAATCAAGAAGATTTAGATAATTGTTTAAAAGAAATTGCAGAGGCTAAAGAAAGAGATCATCGTAAGATTGGTAAAGAACAAGAAATATTTATGAGCCATGAATTAGTTGGTTCTGGTATGCCTATGTGGTTACCTAATGGAGCTTTGATTCGTAAGCAATTAGAAAATTATATATATGAAAAAGAACAAAAACAAGGTTATCTACATGTATATACTCCTTGTGTTGGAACAGTTGATTTATATAAAACTTCTGGGCACTGGGATCATTATAAAGAAAATATGTTCCCAATGATGAAAGTAGATGAAGAAGAATTTGTTCTTCGGCCAATGAATTGTCCTCATCATATGTTAATATATGGAAATAAACTTCATTCTTATCGTGATTTGCCAATTCGTATTGGTGAATTCGCAACAGACTTTAGATATGAAGCTAGTGGAGCTGTTAAAGGTCTTGAGAGAGTTCGTTGTATGTGTCAAAATGATGCGCATTTATTTGTAAGACCTGATCAGATAGGGGAAGAGTTCCAAAAAGTAGTTCGTTTAATATTAGATGTTTATGAAGACTTTGGTATTAAAAATTATAAATTCCGTTTATCTTTAAGAGATCCTGAAGATAAAGAAAAATACTTTGATGATGATAAGATGTGGGATGAAGCTGAAGCTAAATTAAGAGAAGTTTTAAATGGACTTGGGGTAGATTATTTTGAGGCTGTAGGTGAGGCTGCTTTCTATGGACCTAAACTAGATGTAGAAGTTAAACCAGCAGTTGGACCAGAAGTAACACTTTCTACTTGCCAATTAGATTTCTTACTTCCTCGTCGCTTTGAATTAAATTATATTGACTCTAATGGAGAAAAACAAATACCAGTAGTTCTTCATAGAGCAATCTTTGGTACATTTGATAGGTTTACGGCATTCTTAATCGAAGAGACAAAAGGAGTATTCCCAACTTGGTTATCTCCAGTACAAGCCTCTGTTATTCCAGTTAATCCTGAATTGCATCAAGAATATGCGGAAGAAGTTAGAGACTTACTTTTAGCAAATAATGTTAGAGTAGAGTTGGATGCTCGTAATGAAAAACTTGGTTATCGTTTAAGAGAGACTCAAACTAGAAAAATACCATATACAATTATTTTAGGTGATCAAGAAAAAGATAATAAGACTATTAGTTATCGTTTGTTTGGACAAAAAGATACTACTACTGTAAGTCAAGAAGAGTTTGTTAAACTAATATGTGATGAAATTAAAAATAGAAGTTTAAGAAAGAATGATTAGTCATTCTTTTTTTCTGTGGATTATTTTGTAAACAAGTTGTAAAACTTGTTTTTTTTTTATTTTTTTCTTTACAAAAAAACGTCTTTTAAGTAAGATTGAATTAAGTAGTGGTTGATAGTGGTGAAAAGTGGGGGATAAAAATGTTTATAGGAGAATATCATCATACGATTGATGACAAAGGCAGAATTATTATTCCTGCTAAGTTTCGAGATTCTTTAGGTGAACAATTTATTATTACTAGGGGACTTGAAAATTGCCTTTTTGTCTATTCATTGGAAAACTGGGCTAAAATTACAGATAAACTATCCACTTTACCTTTCACTAAGAAAGATGCTAGAATATTCAATCGTTTCTTCTTATCAGGTGCTACAGACGTAGAATTGGATAAACAGGGAAGAGTTAATATCTCTCAACCATTAATTGATTATGCAAATCTTGTTAAAGATTGTGTAGTTATTGGTACGGGAGATCGACTTGAAATCTGGTCACAAGAATCTTGGAATGGTTTCTTTGATTCTACAAAAGACAATATGTCAGACATAGCCGACCATTTATTTAACGAGAGCGTGGATCTATGACAGAAAAACATATTAGTGTATTACTAAATGAATCTATTTCCTCCCTAAATTTAAATGAAAATAGTGTTATAGTAGACGCAACCCTAGGCTATGGGGGACACAGTAGTTGCATCTTAGATCGGATAAAAAAGGGTTATCTATTCGCCTTTGACCAAGATAGTGAAGCAATTCGGCATAGCACCGATCGACTTAAAAAGATTGGTGCTAACTTCACTATCATTCACAGCAACTTTGTTAATATGAAGGAAGAACTAGATAAGCTTGGAGTTCATGAAGTAGATGGAGTTTTATTTGATTTAGGAGTATCTTCTCCTCAATTAGATGATGGGGAGAGGGGGTTTTCGTATCACGTAAATGCCAGACTTGATATGAGAATGAACCAGGAGCAGAAATTATCTGCTTATAATGTTGTTAATGAATACTCAAAAGAAAAATTGGCTACTATTTTTCGAGAGTATGGTGAAGATAAATTTGCTAATAACATTGCGAAGAAGATTTGTGAATATAGAGTTAATAAACCAATTGAGACAACATTGGAATTAGTAGAAGTAATTAAGAGTGCTGTTCCAATGAAGTTTAGAATAGATAAACATCCGGCTAGGCAAATTTTCCAAGCAATTAGAATAGAAGTTAATCATGAATTGGATGTAATTGAACCAGCACTTGAGCAAGCATTATCCTTAATAAAGGTTGGTGGTAGGGTTGCAGTTATTACGTTTCATTCTTTAGAAGACAGAATTGTAAAAAATACTTTTAAGGAACATTGTGCTATTGACGAAAGGGTAAAAGGTTTACCAAATATTCCGGATGAATATTTACCGGATTTTAAGTTAGTCGTTTCTAAAGCTATTGTTCCTAGTCAAGAAGAGTTAGAACATAACCCTAGGGCTAGAAGTTCTAAACTTAGAGTGATTGAAAGAGTAAAATAGGAGATGAAAAAAATGGGAAAGGTGAAAAAAAAGGTGAAAATGTCGAAATTTGAGAAATTACTATACTCACTAGCTATATTTTTACTAGTAATTTCACCTGTTTCGATTGTATTTTCCAAAGCGACTTTAGCTAAAGTAAATTTTGAAGTAGAAAAACAAAAAAGAGAGATAGAAAAACAAAAAAAGACCAATGAGTCTTTAGCAATGACAATTGATGAATTAGCAAGTCTAACTAAGATACAAGAAGTTGCAGAAGAACAGGGTTTGAGTTATAATAATAATAATATAAAGTCTGTTGTCGATAATAACGAATCTTAGGAAGTGATAAGCGTGAAAAAGAAGAGAAAAAATACAATTAAATATTCTAAATTGTTTATTTTCGGTTCTCTTCTTTTATTTTGTCTAATGATTGGAAGAGTTATTCAATTAGGTTTAGCTACGGAGGTAGATGGAGTAGATTTAAAAGAATTAGCTAGTAAAAGGACAACTAAAACAGATGTTGAACAAGCTAAAAGAGGAACTATTTATTCAAGTAATGGGGATGTGTTGGCACAGAATGTTTCTTCTTATACTTTAATTGCTTATTTAGATCCTTCACGTACTACTAATGAGAAGAGACCACAACATGTAGTTGATAAAGAGGATACGGCAGAGAAATTAGCACCTATATTAGGAATGGAAAAAGATGAGATTCTTTATTATTTAAATAAAGAGGGTTTATATCAAACAGAGTTTGGGGTAAAAGCTAAGGGCTTAACTGAATTAGTTAAGAGTCAAATTGATGCTTTAAATTTACCAGGTATTGATTTTATAGAATCATTTAAAAGATATTATCCTAAAGGTAATTTTGCATCTTATTCTATTGGATATACTAAAACTATTAGTGATGAAGATTCTACTATGGTAGGAGAAATGGGGATTGAAAAGCAATATAATGAAATCTTAAAAGGAGAAGATGGTTATACTACTTATCAGAAAGACTTAAAGGGTTATAAGATTGCTAATACTCCGGTTATTAAAAAAGATGCTGTACAGGGTAAGGACATTTACTTAACAATTGATTCTAATATTCAATTCTTTTTGGAGCAAGCTATTAATAATGCTGATAAAGATTATGATTGGCAATGGTTTACTCTTACAGTTATGGATGCTAAGACAGGGGCAATTTTAGGGACTACTTCTTCACCTTCTTTTGATCCTAATACTAGAAATATTACTAATTATTTAGATTTGTTCTTATCTTCACCTTATGAGCCTGGTAGTACGATGAAGTCTTTTACTTATATGGCGGCTATGGAGAATGGTGTTTATGATGGAAATGAAACTTATAAATCTGGTGTTTATGTTACTTCTGATGGTACAGAAATAGGAGACTGGAATCGTAATGGTTGGGGTATTATTTCATATGATAGAGGTTATGCTATGAGTAGTAATGTAGGTGTTATTAATATTATTAATCGTCATATGAATAGTACAATGCTTAGACAGTATTTTAAAAAGTTAGGTTTTGGTCGTAAGACGGGTATTGAACTTCCTAATGAATCTAAAGGTAGATTAGAGTTTAAGTATGAGACAGAAATTTATAATGCTGGATTTGGACAAGGTATAACTACTACACCAATTCAAAATGTAAAAGCAATGACGCCTCTTACAAATGATGGTATGTTATTAAAGCCTTATATAGTTTCTAAAATTGTTAATTCAGATACTGGAGAAGTAGTTTTAGAGAACGGTAGAGAAGAGATTGAGAGAGTGGCTTCTACTAATACTGTTCAAAAGATGTTTTCTTTAATGGATGATTGTGTTAATGGTACTGGTAATACTGGTACTGGTTACAGAATTGATGGTGGTGAATTAATAGGTAAGACGGGAACTGCTCAGATTGCTAATGAAAATGGTGGGGGTTATCTTTCTGGTAAAGAAGATATTATTTCATCATTTTCAGGAATTTATCCTAAGAGTAATCCCCAAGTAATTATTTATGCTTCAGTAGCACGTCCTAGTGGGGGTAGTCAAAAACCAGTTAGTAATGCCGTAAAAGAAGTAGTAAGAAATATATCTAAATATTATGGTAATAGTGATAGTATGCAAGCTACTATTGATATTAATGATTATGAAGTGCCAAACTTTACAAATAAGAAAACAGAAGTAAGTAAAATCTTGTTAGAATCTAGTGGAATGAGATATACTATAATTGGGAATGGTGATAAGGTAGTACGTCAGAGTCCAGATATGGGGGATGTAATTACTAACCAAGATAGTGTTTTCCTTATTACAAATGATGCTAATTTAGTAGTACCCAATGTAGTAGGATACTCAGGAAAGATTGCTAAAGATTTATTACAAAAGATGGGATTAATTGTGCATTTAGAGGGAGTAGGTTATGTTACTAATCAATCTGTTGGTGAGGGAGTTCCTATTAGTAATGGAATGGAAATAACTTTACAATTAAATCCTAAATTTGCAGCTGAATAAAAAGATAAAAAATGGGGTATGAGAATGAAGAAGATGATTCACATTCGTAATAGTGTAATTGTTATGTTATGCATAACAGTTATATGTATGGCTTTTGGTTTTATAGTGTTATCGGTACATTGTAAAAATGAAGCAGACAAAATTGATTCTTTTGATGTTTCTTTTAGTGATGTTAGAAAAACATCTTCTGTTAGAGGAACAGATTTAGAACCTTATGGTAATATTGATATTACTAATAGTGGTTTAGAATTAGATATGTCATTTGTCTTAAATGGTGGTAATGATGAACTTAGTTATATAGCTACTATTAAAAATAATGGTACTTTGCCAGCTGAAATAGTAGATGTTATAGAAAGCCCTGATTATAGAGAAGATTCTTTTAAAAAGTCTATTTCTCCTGTTTCTATTAGTATTTCTAATGTTAAAGGTAAAATTATACCTCCAGGGGATGATGTAGAATTAAAAATAGTCGTTTATTATACTCCAAGTAGTTCTTTAAATAGTCCAAAATCCATTCCTTTAAAGTTAGGACTATTAGTTAAATCTAGATAAAGAGTAATAGTTCTCTTGTCCTTTATTGACAAAGGGGACTCTTTTTTTTTATAATAATTATAGTAGGATGTGATGTTAGTGAGGGGTAGAAAAAACATTATAATATTCGCAGCATTTATTTTCCTTTTTGCTATATTATCTATTGTTACTGGGCTTTATTTTAGAAAATTATCTAAACCTTCCAATATCATTGAAAGGGTATTTAATACTATTAAAGATAAAGAGTATCATTATTTGTTCCCTAATAAAGATGTTTATGTAGGAGATACATTTACTTTAGAAAGTAGTCTTGATTTTGAATTGGATAGTGAATTATATAAGAATAAAAGTGTAGAAGATATAGATTATTTAAAAAAATATAATTTTATAAAGAATTTAAGTTTATTAGATACTAAATTTGTTATAAAGCATGATGCTAAGAATAGAAGATTATTACAAACTTTAGATCAAACTATAGGACAAGAAGATATATATCATAAAAAAGTGTATATTGATAATGAAACAGAATATTACTATGTAGGAGATATATTAAATCAATATGTAAATAATGGTAATTGTAATTATTTTGAAACTATAAGAGAAAATAGTAATACTATAGATAATTTTCAATATTTATATCAACATTTCTTTGTAGCACTTAATAATAGTTTAAAAACTAATGATATAAAGGAATATGAAACAAATGAAAATATAGGTGGAGTAAATAAAAAAGTTCACCAAGTATCTATACGTTTTGATGATAGAGCAATTAAAAGTATTTGGAATTCTGTTATTAAAGAATATGAAAATGATAAAGAAGCAGGATTTTTACTTAGAAATATGTTTCCTAATTATAAAGATTTTTTTGTTAATGAAGAAGATTCTTTATTACAGAACAATGAGTATTATGATTTAAATATTTATACGACTAGGATTTTATATAAACCTTTAAAATTTGAACTTATTCATATGAATGGTAATGATAAAGAGACTTATATATATGAAGGGGATATGTCTACTGGAACTGGTTATTATATTATTAATGATCAAGTTCAAAATACTGTAGATGTATCTTGGAAAGAACAGTCTATAAAATTTAAGATTAAGAATTTTAAGGGTGAAGATGTAGGGGATTTTAGTTTTGATAGAGATGGTAATAATATAACTGCTAGTTATACATATGAAGATAATAATAAGAAATATGATATATCTTATTCTTCTAAGTATGATAAAGTATCAAAAGGTAAAAGTTTTACTAATACTAAACAGTTATCTTTTAAGTTTATAGAAGATAATATAGTTCATTTAAATGGTAATGTAATTTTTAATAGGAAGCAGAATAATAAAGTTATGATTGAAGAAGCTTTAGGAGAACCAATATTAGTTTCTAAGTTAAGTGATGAAGTAAAAGAGTTATTTAGAACTAAGAATGATAGAGTAAGAGAAAGATTGGAGAAATAATATGAATGATGCATTATTAGAGGTAGCGGCATTAGAAGCTACTTTTGGAGTAAAAGAGAAAGATGGTGGGCCATTTGGAGCGGTAATAACTGATAAGAATGGTAATATTATTAGTAAAGCTCATAATATGGTTTTAAGTACTCATGATGCGACTGCACATGCTGAGATAGTAGCTATTAGAGAGGCTTGTCGTATTTTAGATACTAGTGACTTAAGTGATTATGTAATGTATAGTTCTTGTGAACCATGCCCTATGTGTTTAGGTGCTATTATGTGGGCAGGTATAAAGAAAGTATATTATGGTGCAACTAGAGAAGATGCACAAGCTAAAGGATTTAGGGATGCTGAGATGTATGAGAATTTTAAGAATAATAACACAATGTTAGAAAAAGAGGAATTTTCTAAGGCAAGTTGTAGAACTGTAATAGAAAATTATGATGGAGAGATGTACTAAAATGAGTCAGACAAAGAAAAAAAAGAAAAGTAATAAGAAAAAGAAAAAAGTAGTAAAAAATACTGATAGTAATTTTTTTTCTTCAACTTTATTTTTAAGCATTGTGTTTGTGTCATTACTAATATTGGTTATATTCTTAGTAGTTTTAGTACACAATAAGAAAGAAAAGATGGTACAAGATAAAGTTAATATAATAATCCCTATTTATAAAACAGATTCTGATTTTGATTTTAGTATTAGCGCAGCTGAATTAAAAAATTCTAAACAATATGTATTTAAAGTAGTTAATTATATGAAAGATATTGCTAATGATGAAGATGTTACATATACAGTTACTATTAGTAATCCTACTAAATCTGTTATTACACTTACAAAGAATGATTCTGTAGATAATTTAATGGTAAAACAGAAAGAAACAATATTAGAGAATGAAGTACTTCATTCAGGCGAAGAAGATGAAAATTATTACTATGTTCGTTATGAAAAGATTGCTAAAATGAAAGAAACAGATTTAATTAATATTCATATAAAGAGCTAAGGCTCTTTTTTTTGTTTAAAGAATGTAAAATAAGATATTTTTTTCATAATTAGTAGATTTATTGTGTTTTGGTTATTATAATAATAATAAGAAATTGTTTTTTGATTGTTGCGATTAGAGAAAGGAATGATATAAGATGAGTGAAAATAGTTTAGAGGAATCAATAGAGGAATTGATGTCTTTAAGTAAAGAGGATTTAGATATGATTTATTCTCATATGGATTTAATGCAAATAGAGGCAATATTAGGATTGTTAAACGAGGTGAGTAAGTAATGGCTGAAGTAGTTAGAAAAGATAGTATAGATGAATATATAGTTGAGTATGTAGGAAAACTAACAAAATTTATAGAAGAATTAAATAAAGAAAGAGATAGACAGAGGGAATCTGTTATTGCTAATCGTAGTCAGGGCTTTTTTAAAGAAACTGAAGAAGCGGAATTTTATTATTTGATTAATCAATATCGGATAAATGCTTTAACTGAATGGTTAATGTATCCAGCATTTCTTAGGATAAAAGCAATGACTGAACCGGAGATTGAGGAGTATAAAGCATTTTTAGTTTCAAAATTACAAGTAGAGCAAATGGAACTAGAATTAAAGGTTAAAGAATGTGAAAAGGAAAAAACAGATTTACGTGATGATAATCGCAAATTGACTGATGATATGGAGCAGATGGAAAGAGGTACTACTAGTTATGATCAGGCAAGTAGAAATTTTGGTTCAAATTCAGCACGGATGAGTAGACTATCTCGAGAAATAGGCGAATGTGAGCGGCAGATTGGATCTTTGGGAGAACAAATAGAGGCAATTACTAGATTAACACCTGAAGAAGTAAAGTCTAAAATAATTGCGGAGAAGATTAAAGAAAATGCATATACTTTTGAACAATATTATCAAAAGGGTTTGAAACCTGAGGTTCAGAACCGTAATGAGATAGAAAGAGCTAAAGAAAAAATTGCTTGTGATCCTGAGTTGGCAGATAAATATGCAGCAGCGGTTGCAAAGTACAATTATAATTTTGGCCAGCTTGGTAAACTAAGATTGAAAGTTGACACTGTTATAAAAAGAAGGCAGAAGATTCTAGAGCTTTTTTTGATCATGATATGCTTGAAACAATTTTTTATCAAATTTTGGAAATAGAAAAACATAGGCCAAATGTTGATTTAGATTTGTTGAGAAAACATAGCGATAAAATAAGTTCTACAACAATTGAAAATTTGGAGTATATGGTTAAACAGCGTGAGCGTAATGAGAAACCTTTTTGGAAGGCGTTTGATAAATTTGTTTATGGACAACCTAATGATAATAACAAAGAAATAAAAAGACAATTAGAATCTGCTCGAGATGATTTGATTGAATGGTATAGTAAGTTACTTGGGAAATTGGGGTATAATTTTACTATAGGAGAAGATGGATATGCTCTTAATGGCGTTACAGGTAATTCAGTTATCTTAGCATTAGATTCATTTTTAAAGAATATTCAAAAGCTTATGGATAGACTGGATTTAGCTAAAATGGTTTATGATTCTGATTTAGAAAGATATACTTCAGAAATGGGTGAATATGATGATGATCAGAGAGTTGTTAAGCATAATTTAACTGACGTTAGAACTGCAACAATAGATAGTCTTGCTGAGGCTGGTATGGATTGGGCTGATGAAGATGCAAAAGAAGTTCAAAAAATACTTGCTGCTGCCAAAGAAAGTTCTGAAACTGATGGAAATTATCCTAAGGGTGAGGCTCTTGATAAATTGATTGATCAGTTGACTGCTAATACAGGTTCTGATATAGAGACTTTAGAGGATTCTCCTGTAAAAACACATTAATTTTATAACAACCTATTTTATAGATAGGTTGTTTTTTGTGTTTAAAACTGGTATATTTTAGTATTTCTAAAATTGACTTTTTATGTTTGGAATGTTAAACTAAAGAAGAATAATGAATAAAAGGGTTGGTGGCTAAATAATGGGTATTGATATTGAAAATGAAAAGATTCAACTCGAAAAAGATGGAATAATGGTTGATTGTGATATTTTGTTTACTTTTGATTCAGATGATACTATGAAATGTTATATTGGATATACTGATCATAGTATAGGACCTAATGGTAGAATGAATATTTATGTTTCTTCATATGATTCATTAAAACCTAAATTAGAATTAGAAAATGTTACTGATGAGAAAGAACTTGCAATGATTAATGATGTATTAGAACAAATTGACTTAGAAATAAATGGATCGGAGGAATAGTATGAATAATGTAGAAGAACTTAAAGCAGAATTAGCTAAACTAAAAGCCGCTAAAGAGGCTGTTAAAAATGGTGGAGGAATCGATCCAAATACTTTAGAAACTATAAGTAAGGAAAAAACTGCTGTAGTGGAACCTGTTGTAGAGAAACCTGTTGCTAATGTTACTCCGGGTTCAAACACAAAGGAGAATTTAGCTAAGAGATATGATGATATTGTAGGAAGAAATCAGGCTTCTTTAAAGAAACAGGAAGACCTTCTAGAAACAGCAAAGACTTCTGATGATATTGCAGAAATAAAGGAAGAGGGGCTTCAAGAAAGAGCTAGAGCTAGGGAAGAAATCAATGTAGTTAAAGATTGTATGGATACTTTGAGGGTTGCTAGTGAAGTAAGAGATAAAGTAGAGGCTAATGTCCGCGAAAGTGAAGTACAAGTTCAAAATAATACTGATGATAAATCTTATTTCTTTACAGTGGTACCTACAGAAATTATGTCAGTAGGGGCTAGACGTTTACTTGTTCCTGTAAATAAAATAATTGAAATGGCTAA
This sequence comes from uncultured Erysipelotrichaceae bacterium, assembly GCA_902780585.1. GTDB lineage: Bacteria > Bacillota_I > Bacilli_A > RF39 > UBA660 > UBA3789. Next base: position 17,308 of record CACZGA010000039.1, read on the forward strand.
GAAAACTAATGATACTGTTTTGAAAAAAATTACCGGTAATAATGGAGAAGTAGATTATGAACCTACTTCTATGCCAGAGGATATGATGAGTAGATTTAGTTATAGGCTAACTAATGTTGGTAAGGCTTTATTCAATAATTTTGAAGGATTTAATATTATTCCGAATTCTTCTTATGCAAAAGGTTTACAAGAATTTTTTTATTTTGTTTTATTTGTTATGATGTAGGTAGGTGATGATATGGTTTTATTATGGTATCCTAAATGTTCTACTTGTCAGAGAGCTAAGAAGTATTTAGATAGTAATAATTGTAAATATGAATTAAAAGATATTACTATAGATACTCCTAGTATTGATGATTTAGAGAAATATGTTAAAAATAGTGGTAAAGATTTAAAAAAGTTTTTTAATACTAGTGGTATGAAATATAGAGAATATAATTTAAAAGAAAAACTTATTAATATGTCAGAAGAAGAACAACTATCTTTATTAGCAAGTGATGGGATGCTTATTAAAAGACCAATATTAATTATTGAAGACCATGTATGTGTTGGTTTTTCAGAAAAGGAATGGAGTGAATTTATATGAGAATAATTAAATGTGATAATGGTAATATTGTGATGGTATTAAAGGAGGTTTTAGATACTAGTAGTAAGGAAATTAAAGCAAATAATGTTGATGCATCTTTTGAAAAACATGTACCACAGTTTGAAATGAATGATAATCTTGTTAGAGTGTTTGTAAATCATGTTATGGAAGATGATCACTATATTGAATGGATTATGGTTGATTATGGTACGGAGCAAATTATTAAGCATTTTGTACCAGGAGATGAGCCTTCTATGATGGTAGAATATCGTAAGGGTATGAAAGCTTATGGTTATTGTAATAAACATAGTCTTTGGGTGTCAGAAGAAATATGAAAAATAGTAAATTAATGGGAGCCATTATCTCAGGTGGTATTATTGTTACTTATTTAGTAATGGTTGTTACTTGTTTTGTTTATGCGCAATATATATCGTTTGATAAATTACCTATAGGTATGTTTATTTGTCTACTTGGTTTTATATGTTTACCAATTATAGGTATATTAGTGGCTTTATTATTAAGAGTAAAGGAAATAAATACAGGGGAAGAGGAAGAAGCTAAAAAGTATTAGGAGGATTATATGTTATTAGTTAGTACTGATGAAGTTCATGGAAAAGTAATTAAGGAAACTTTAGGTATAGTTAAAGGAGAAATTGTTCAATCTAAAAATATAGGTCGTGATTTTATGGCTGGGATGAAGACTCTTGTAGGAGGAGAAATAGCTGGATATACAGAAATGATTCGTGAGGCTAGACAGATTGCGACTAAGAGAATGGTAGATGAAGCTGAAGCACTAGGTGCAGATGCAGTTGTTGGGATACATTATGGATCTTCTGCTATTATGCAAGGTGCTGCTGAAATGATTGTTTATGGTACAGCAGTTAAATTTAAATAATTTGCTATTTATTAAGATGGTGGTATAATAACTTGCTGAAATGAGTTGTTAATATGCTTTATACTGCTGATCCCTTTAAAAAAGTGAGGCTGGTATCAAATGAGTGCCTTGTTTTTTATGATAAAATTATAGACTTTGTTGGAAAAGACGTTTTAAGTGTTTTATCTAGTGGAGATCAATTTTTTGCAAGTTTACTATTTGGGGCCAAAGAAGTTGATGTTTTTGATATTAATCCAAATACTTGGCCTTTTTTTGTATTAAAATTTATTGCTTTTAGAGAACTTAAATATGAAGATTTTATTAAATTTTATACGGAAGAAGAAATACGAGATATAGAAATATATAGATATTTAAGTAAAATGCTGCCTTGCGATATAAAAGAATTATTAGATAGGGTGTATAAAGAAGAGGATTGGGATTCTTGGCTTACTTTATTAGATGATATGATAGATGGTAGATGTCTACTAAAACGTCCATATTCTAATAAAGAGTCATATGATGCTATTCAAAAAATACTTCAAAATAGACATTTACCTAATTTTTATTGTGGTAATATTCAAGATTTACATTCACAAATAAAAAAAGATTATGATATAATGCTTGCTAGTAATATTTTTGATATGTGGTATGACATTGATGCAAGAATGACGCGAGATGAGCATGTAGATGCATATATAGAGTTATTAGAGAAATATGGTATTGGTATTATTCAAATCTATTACTTATGGGGTTATAATAGGTTTCAGTCTGTTTTTGAAGAAAAATGTGATTTATTGAAGATACCTTTAGCTTATGGTGAATGTAGTGAATATGTAGGAATATATAAAAGTAAAAGAAAAATATAATATAGTTCTTTACTTTTTTTTTGCTTTATGGTATTTTGGTTTTGACGTTTTTGCAAATTAGCTATATTTTTACATGCCCCGCATGAGAAAAATGTGGCTTTTTTGCGTTGAAAGGAGTGTGAAATAAAAAATGTCATTCATCGAAGTAAAGCAGATATCAAAAACTTTCCGAGTTGCTAAAAAGAAGAGTGGACTACGGGAATCTATTAAGTCTTTCTTTAAACGAGAATACGTGGAGATTAAGGCTGTAGATGATATTTCTTTCTCAATTGATAAGGGAGAAATCGTTGGTTATATTGGACCAAATGGGGCAGGTAAGAGTACTACTATTAAAATGTTAAGTGGTATTTTAACTCCTGATGCTGGTACATGTAAAATTAATGGTATGGTTCCTTGGAAAGAAAGAGTTAGGTATGTCAAAAATATTGGTGTTGTCTTTGGACAAAGAAGTCAACTTTGGTGGGATATTCCAGCTGAAGATACATTTGACTTATTAAAAGATATTTATGAGATACCAGAGGAGAAGTATCAAACTACAAAAAAAGATTTAATTGAAAGATTAAATCTACATGATATCATAAACATTCCTGTACGCCAATTAAGTTTGGGTCAGAGAATGCGCTGTGAAATTGCGGCAAGTCTAATACATAATCCAGAAATTTTATTCTTGGATGAGCCGACAATTGGGCTAGATGCTGTTTCGAAGCAAGTTGTACGTGAATTCATAAAAAAATTAAATCAAGAAAAACATACAACTATTATATTAACTAGCCATGATATGGCAGATATAACTACACTCGCCAAAAGAATAATTTTGATTGGAAAGGGTAAAGTTTTATATGATGGTAGTTTGAAAAAATTACAAAATAAGTATGAAACTGAAAAGTATGTTTCTATTAAGACTAGAGATCTTCTTTCTATTCGAAATAAAGGTATTAAAGATATTAGGAAAAATAAAGAAGGATATGATTTAGTAATAGATACTAGGCTTATTACTATATCAGAATTATTAAATGTTATTTCTAAAAAGATAACTATTGAAGATATTGAAATTGATCATGAAGGAATTGATAATATTATTGTTAAACTATATGAGGATTATAAGATTTGAAAGCTTATTTCTCTTATTTTAAATTAAAATTCATTTGTGGTTTACAATATCGAGCAGCAGCTTGGGCTGGGATTTCTACACAATTCTTTTTTGGGATTATTTACATCATGGTTTATATTGCTTTCTATAAGTCAGGTGGTAAAAATATACCTATGAGTCTTTCACAGACTGTAACTTATTTATGGTTAAATCAAATGTTTTTGGCTTTGATAAATCAATATACTAAGGATGAAGAGATATATAAGATAATTAGAGATGGTAATATTTCTTATGAATTATCTAGACCTAAAAAACTTTATTTTTTATGGTATTTTAAAATATTAGGGCAAAGACTAGCGAATGTTACTTTAAGATTATTTCCTATCTTGATTATTGCGTTTATACTGCCTTCTCCTTATCGAATGGTTTTACCAGAATCATTTGCTCATTTCATCTTATTTGTTTTATCTCTTGGCTTTGGTACATTATTAGTAGTTTCAATGGCTATTTTATATCCTATTATTACTTTACGTACTTTAAATGAAAAAGGAATTGTAGAATTTTTAATTAATATTAGTGGGATTCTATCTGGCCTAGTTGTTCCTATACCTTTTTTTCCTAAGTTTTTACAAATAATCTCTAGTCTTTTACCATTCCAATATATTAGTGATTTACCATTTCGTATTTATATTGGTAATGTTTCTATTACTAATAGTATTTTGGGTATTTTTATTCAAGGTTTTTGGGTTATTATTATGATTGGGATTGGTAATATAATACTAAATAAATGTTTAAAAAGAGTGGTTGTACAAGGAGGATAAAATGAAAATTTATTTAAAATCACTTTCTATGCATCTTAGATGTGAATTACAATATAGAGTGAGTTTCATTTTATCTTTTCTTTCTCAAATATTAGTATTTTTTAGTTATTATTTTGCTTTATTAGCTTTATTTACAAAGTTTAATAATATTAAAGGTTTTACTTTATATGAAGTTCTTCTATGCTTTTCTATTATACAATTTGGTTTTTCTTTTAATGAATTATTTGCGAGAGGTATTGATAGATTTGATAGATTAATAATAAGTGGAGATTTTGATAGATTATTATTAAGACCTAGAAGTACTTTATTACAAGCATTATGTTATGATAGTGACTTTGTAAAAGCATCTAGATTAATACAATCTATTATAGTATTAATTGTTTCTATACTTCATTTAGATATTTCTTGGAATATTATGAGAGTATTTACATTATTATTTATGTTATTATCTTCATGTATTATATTCTTTGGAATATTCTTGATGGCAGCGTCTTATTGTTTCTTTACAGTACAAGGATTAGAAGTTAGAAATGTATTTACTGATGGTGGAAAACATATGGCACAATATCCAATAGGGGTATTTTCTAAAGGATTTGTTTGGTTCTTTACTTTTATTATTCCTTATTCATGTGTTAATTATTATCCTTTATTATATTTCTTAGGTAAAAGTAATTCTTTATTATATGCATTTTCACCATTATTAGTAATACTATATTTAATTCCTAGTATTTTTACTTTTAATTTGGGAATGAAAAGATATACAAGTGTAGGTTCTTAATCTACACTTTTTTTTAGTTGTATGCTATAATTTTTTTGGTGATAATATGAAACTAGTTGCGGCTAAATGTCCATCTTGTGGGGCTAATATAAAAGTAGATAGAAGTTTAAAATTTACTAAATGTGAATATTGTGATACTGAGATAATGGTTGAAGAAGCTGTCGAGAATTTATTAAAAGTTGAACTTAAGGATTCTCCTACTTTAGATAATTATTTGAAATTAGGTAATCGGTATTTTGAAAACCAAGAATTTGAAGAGGCTTATAAAGTTTATTCTAAAGCAGAAGAAATTGATCCTGATAATCCTATTGTAGTATTACGTAGAGGTTTATGTCGTACATTGATTACGGATTATAATGTACTTGATATTAATTCTTCAATAAATGGAATGAAGACGGCTTATTCTTTAATGAAAAAAATGAAAATTTCTAGAGATGAAATTAATAATTGTATTAATGATACTGGTACTACTTTATATATAACAAAGAAATATATTGTTGATGTTTATAATCATAATAAACTTAATAAAGAACAAACAAAGGGATATATTAATCGATTAGAAGCTTGTTTAGATGGATATATTTATTTAGATAGTATTGCAGAAGGGGATAAAGACTTAGATAATAGGATTGTTTCCAGTATTATTGAGATTATTGATATTATTTTGGGAAATACAAATGATACTAAATATCAATTGAGTAGTTCTTATATAAATGAATTAAGAGAAAAGAAAAAGACTTATATGGCAAGAAGAGGAGAGGCTTCTGGTCATATGGAAAAGTTTACTCCTAAAGAAAAGGTTGTGGGAGTAGAAAGTAAGAAGAATATTTTTTGGGATATTTTATGTTATTTAATGATTGCCTTTTTATTTATTATGTTTTTAGGATCTATTTTTAATGGTGAAAAACTATATTTAATTATGGTATGGCTAATGACTATTATTAGTTTTATTCCACAATTAAAAAGATTTTTAATGAAAAAATTTGGTAGTTCTATGGGACCTATTGTTCTTATAGGAAGAATTGTTTTTGTAATTTTGTGTTTTATTATTTTGGTTAATTCACCTAGTAAATTTGAAAATACTTTTAAAGGTGAAGATGGTACAGAGATTACTTTAAAAGAAGGAAAAGTAACTATTAAAACAGGTGATACTGAAATACATGGTACTTATCAATGGGAGTCAAAAGATAATGATTATTATATTCATGTAAAAGGTGATAATGTAGATGAGAATTTAGAATATCGTTATCGTTCTAATGAAGATGGGGGAAGTTTGTGTCTTTTAGAAAATAATGAATGTACAACTATTTATTTACCAGTTAATTAAATACTATTTGGTCTATCTAATTCGTTATTTGATTAGATAGGCTTTTTTATTTATAAATTGCAATTATAATGTTTGACTTTTTTATAAAAGGACTCTATAATAATTTTCCAAGGGGGCGTCTTATGAACACAGATTATAATCTGTATAAAATATTTTTATATCTATATGAAGAAAAAAGTATTTCTAAAACAGCTAATCGATTATATGTTTCGCAACCTGCGATTAGTTATAGTTTAAAGGAATTAGAAAAACAACTTGGCTATACTTTGTTTTATCGTAATTCTAAAGGTATTGAACCTACTATGGAAGCTAAAGAGCTTTACAATTATATTTCTACGGCTTTTAATATATTAAATGATGCTGAAGAACATATTAAGAATTTAAATCATTTAAATATAGGTTGTATACGTATTGGTGTACCTACTTATATAGGAGTATTTTACTTAACAGATGTTATTACAAGTTTTAGAAAACAATTTCCAGGTATATCATTTGAAGTTGTTTCTATGCCTATGGCAGAAATGGTAGAGATGCTTGAAATGAGAAAATTAGATGTTATTGTAGGAACTTTACCGATAAATAGTAAAAAGAATGTTACGAAGATAACTTTGTCTAAGTTTCATAATTGTTTTGCATATTATAAGGGAAAGATTAAAGATGTTTCTATTTCAAGTATGAAAGATTTAGAAAAATATCCATTAATTTTACCAGATGATAGTTTTACTGTACGTTTAAAATTAGATGAATATATGGAAAGTAAAAATATTCAACTTCATCCGGTATTAGAAGGTTGGAGTACAGAGATAATGCTTTCTATGGCTAGAAATGGTGTAGGAATAGGCTATTTTATACAAGATATTATTGAACAGCAAATTGATAAAGATAAGTTTGAGATACTTACTTTTGATAATGATTTACCTGATGTAGATGTTTGTTGTGTGTATATAGAGGAATTCTTAACTAGGGCGACTAAAAAGTTTATTGATTTATTAAAAGAGAATAAAAAATAGTATTCTCTTTTTTTTGTTTTTGTGAAATAATATATGTGTAAAAACAATTGTAAAGTATTGGAAGTTTATAATATTGTTCTTTTAAGTATGATATAATATTTTCTGGAATGGAGTGAAGTACATGCTACTGTTAACTAAAGCAATTTTTGCTATCATGATAGGTTTTTTCTCTTCAACTTTATTAGGGTTAATTATGTTACCTATTTTAAGAAAATTAAGAGTTGGACAAAAGATATCTATTTTTGTAGGAGATACACATCGTAAAAAAGAGGGTACTCCTACTATGGGAGGTTTAATATTTATTATTCCTACAGTGGTGGCTACTTTAGGATTAGTGGGGATGGGTAAATTAACATATTCCTCTAATTTGGGAATTGTTTTACTTGTTTTTATAGGTTATGCATGTATTGGTTTTTTAGATGACTTCTTGTCTATAAGAAGGGGTAATAATGAAGGCCTTTCGGCTTACCAAAAGTTGATAATGCAAGTTTTGATTGCGATTGGATTCTTCTATATTTATATGAGAAGTGGTGGAGAAACAGCTTGGGTTGTTGGGACACTAGGAATTGATTTAGAACTAGGTTGGTTATATGGAATTGCCATTTTATTTGTTTTAGTTGGGGGAAGTAATGCAGTTAACTTAACAGATGGGTTAGATGGGTTAGCTGGTGGTTTATCTGCAATTGCGTTTATTGCTTTTGCCCTTATTTCTTTATCAGTAGGTTTTGAAGATATTGGTATTTTTAGTTTAATACTTGTGGGTGGATTAATGGGATT